>DATIPA010000221.1:0-13171 GCA_035472475.1 Xanthobacteraceae bacterium
TTTGACCCGTTCGGCAATACCCCAGCGCCGGCAGAACTCGACCGTCCGAATGCCGGTTGCAAACATCTTGGCATCGACCACCTCGCCGTCGCCCTGCTCGACCACGAGGCAGGGCACGCCGCGCCAGCCGAGATCGAGCGCGAGCGCGAGGCCAACCGGCCCGCCGCCGACGATGAGAACCGGCACCTCCGTCATGATCGCACCTGCGCGCCCTCCAGATGCCCGGTACGGCCGGAGGGCGTTGAGGAAGGGGCTGCTACTTCAGGTTCAGCGGCGACCCGTCGAGATCTTCGGCGCGCTCGACGCTGATGGTCACCGCAAAGCCCTTCTTGTCGGGATCGCGATCCTTCTCGGGCTGGATCAGCTTTTCCCAGACTTCCTCGTAGACCGGGCCCGACTTGTGAATCTTTGCCGTGCCGTAAAAGCGCGCGATGCCGCCCTTGGGCAGCATGCCGGACTCGCGCAGCTTCGGATTACGGAAGTAAACGGTGAGTTTGGAGCCGTCCTTGAGCGCCGCGTTGGTGGTTCCCTTGCCGCGTTCCCACAGCGCCAGATGCGTATCGTCGAGCACCATGGTGCTGCCGCGGGGGGTGACTTGCGCAAAGCCGTCCGGCAGCACGCTCCCGACCAGACAGGGATTCGCCGGAAATGCCGAATTGATATGCTCATGCAGTGGCTTTGGAATGCTGGCCAAGAGACGCTCCTTCACGAGTGTGGTGGCTCTCAAGTTCCTATCATTCTTGCGGCACTCTCGTCATAGGAACTTCAAATCCAAAACCACACTAGAATCATTATTTGCTAGTGTCCCTTTGATTCCGAAGTTCGCTACGGAGGGTGCCGCAAGATAAAGCGAACTTCGGACTCGGGACACCAGGACAGGTTGATTGATAGGGTGATCAGCCGCGTCGTCCAATAGCCCGGTGATCATAGAACTCATGGGCGTTCGGACATGGACCGGCGGCGCCCGGCGCGAAACGAAATCGTGGTTCGGACTCTACTTGGTGCGCTTCGCTCCCTCCTTCACGTAACTAAGATCGAAGTAGGGTTTCACATCCATCTTCGCTTTCAGGAACCCCAGATCCTGCTGGACGTCGATGCTGCGCTGGAAGGCGTCGATGTCAGGGAGCATGTCCGGATCGCGATAAAGGTCCTTGTTGGTGTACATCCACCCGGAAAACGCCGACGCTGGCAACTTGCTCACCCGCTCCGCGATCTGCAGCAACTCATCACGATTTTTCGGATCCATCAGATAATGGAGCGCAAGCACCGAGTCTTCCATGAAATCGGCCATGGCCGCCTTATTTTGCTGCAAGAAGCCGTCGCGCGCTGCCCAGACGATGAACTCGGAGCGTCCGATCGCGTCCTTCACCGTGAACAGGTTCCTGCCAATCGCCAGAAGTTCGGGATTGATCGAAAACGGAAGCACCGCTGAGATCAGATCAGCCTTCTTTTCTGCGAGCATGGCCCGCATGTTGGGGAAGCCCACTTCGACGACGTTGTAGTCGCGCTTGTCCTGCAGGCCGTGCTTCTTGAGCATGGCGCGCATGGCGATATCAACCGCGGCCCCGGCGCCGACCGTGGCCGCAACCTTGCCCTTGAGGTCCTCAACCTTGTTGATCGGGGAGTCCTTTAGGACCATGAAGGGCGAGGTGTAGTACCCGTCCACACCTTCCTGTGCCTCGTCCGCGATGACGCGCAAATCCTGCAGATTGGCGTTTTGAACCGCGAGAGCGAATGAAGAATAGGCGAGCAGCGCGATGTCGATCTCGTTGGTCGCCAACGCGGTGATCATCGGCGGTGTACCTTGGAAGCGGATTAAATCGATGTCGTAGCTCTTCCCCTTGTGGCGGAGGATCGAAGGTTTTTCGTACAGAATGGTCGGGGAGTTTGCGACCGGCACCACCCAGGCGATGCGAATCTTGAGCGGTTGTTGGGCGCTCGCCCCAGGAGCTCCAAGCCACACGCCCGTCACAGCCGCCAGCACCAACGCTGCAAACCGCATACTGCTCCTCCCCTGGGGTTGTAGAGCGCTGAATCTGCCGTCTTGTTCCGCGCGTTGTGTCGGCGCGATTTCAGGGACCTGGCCGTACGTTGTCAAGCGCGCCACCACCGACTATAGGCTGCTGCGCTGCAATAACGAACGTCGGAGAAATCTAAACACCAGCTAAACAGACCTTTCATATTCCTGACACGGTCATTGTGGGAACTGTTTCCGGGGGTTTAGACTCAAAAGTCGCGGAAAGGAGAAAGGTCCAATGCGAAAACTCAAGATCGCGCTTGTCGCTGCAACCGTCCTTGGCGGTGCAGGCCTTGTGGCACCCGCCGCGTCCGCCATGCCGATGAGCGGCCTGGCAGGCGCGACTAATCAGCTTTCGGCCGATGTTCAAAACGTCGGCTGGGTTTGCGGCCCCTATCGCTGCTGGTGGCGCCCGAACTACTGGGGCGGGGGCTGGGGTTGGCGCCGCTGGGGTTGGCGCCGCTGGTAGTCAGCGCGCTCCGCAGAGATTGGCGGGCGGGCGCGCTTGGCCCGCCCGTTTCTTTTTCGGCGCTGTGATGTACCGGGACGCAAAAAGAAGGAGCGCTTTCGTACGGAGGCGACTGCGCCGCGCTACACCGTGGCCGGCTCAAGCGCTTCCGGGTGCCAGACGAGGAGCCGGGCCCGCAGCACCGCCATCAGCTTGACCAGCACATAGCCCACCACGGCGATCTCGATGATTCCGGCGAACACGCCGAGCGAATCGGCGAAGCGCGAGGCCGTTTGCATGCTCGCGCCGACCCCGTAGCCGCCCATCGCCATCTCGGTGAGGATGCCCACGATCAACGCGATCGGAAGTGCCACCTGCAACCCCGTGAAAATCTGCGGCAGCGCCGCCGGCAGCATGACCTCCCAGGTCAGGGCGCGCTCGCTCGTGCCGAGATTGCGCGCCGACCAGATCAGCTCCTTCTCGACGCCGTAGACCCCGACCACGGTCGCGGTCACGACCGGGAAGATCGAGTTGAACACGATCATGGTGATCTTGGAGACATCGAAAAAACCGAGCCACAGCACGATGATCGGGAGGAACGCAATCTTCGGAATCGGGAAGCCGACCGAGATGATCGGGTCGAAGAACCAATAGAATGAGCGCAGGCGCGCCATCGCAAGCCCGAGTGCGATTCCGGCGACGGCCGAGATAAAAAAGCCGGCGAGCGCGCGCCAGAGCGTCAGACCCATGGCCACAGGCAGTTCACCAGACGCCGTGTCGCTCGCAATCCGTTCAAGCACCGAACTGAATTGAGGCAGCATGAACGGGGTGACCGCTCCGCTGCGGGCAAATACTTCCCACGCGATCAGGAGCACGATCACTGGCGACCAGGCCACGAGGCCGCGTGCGACGCCGCGCAGGCTGGACGCCAGCGGCGACAATTTCAGCTCGTTCGGACCGCGCGCAAGCGTCTCGTCTATTCGCGCCATCGCAGCACCCTTTGCATTGCGACCTGGTAGGCGCGGTCGGCAATGAAGCCGAGCAATGCCACGAACAGTACGACTGCGAACATGCCGTCATAGTTGCCGCCGTCCCCCAGAAAACCGATAAGGTAGCCGAGCCCGCTGCGGGCAACGATCAGCTCGGAGGCAACCAACAACACCCACGACAGCGCGAGCGCGGTGCGCACACCGTTGAGCAGCTCCGGCATCGCGCTCGGCACCACCACGTCCCACAGCGTGCGCATCCGGCTGGCGCCGAGGCTGCGTGCAGACCAGACCAAAGTCTGCTCGCTGCCGCGCGCGCCGTTGAACGCCCCAATAGTGACCGGCAGCATGCAGCCTAGGAAGATCAGCAGGATCTTGGACGCGTCGCCGAAACCAAGCCAGAGAGCGGTCACTGGGATCAGCGCCGACTTGGGGAGCGGATAAAAAATCTCCACGATCGGACTGAGCACCGAGCGCACCGGCCGCCACCACGCCATCGCGATGCCGAGCACGGCGCCGATCACGATCGCCAGCAGCAAACCCATGCCGCCGCGGTAGAGGGACGCCCCGGCATTGCCCCAGAAATCATCGCTCTCGATGAGTCTCACGCCAGCTTCGAACACGGCCGTCAGCGGCGGCAGCACCGCGGTCGAGACCCAGCCGAAAGAGCTCACCGCCTGCCACAATGCGAGCAGAATGACGATCGGCAGATAGCGAAACGCCCCGCTCGCGATGGCGCCGGTCATGAGGAGCGCGTCCCCTGCGCCTTGATCGCCTCCGTCCGCACCAGGTCCCAGATCTCGTCGACCTTTTCGACGAATGGCTTGCTCTTGAACAAATGCGGATCGCTGCGGTCGAAATTGGTCTCGATAATGGCCTTGATACGGCCGGGCCGCGCCGACATCACCGCGACACGGCGGGCCAAGTAGACAGCTTCCTGTACGTCGTGGGTGACAAAGATCACCGTTTTGGGTGAGCGCCCCCAGATGCTCAGCAACTCGGTCTGCATCAGGCTGCGCGTCTGCGCGTCAAGCGCGCCGAACGGCTCGTCCATGAGCAGGATTTCTGGATCGATGGCGAGGGTGCGCGCTAACGCGGTACGCTGCTTCATGCCGCCGGAGAGTTGCGAGGGATAGCTGTCTTCGAACCCGTGCAGCCCGACCAGATCGATGAAGGACTGCGCCCGCTTTTCCTGCTCGGCAGCGGGAAGTCCCGCGCGCTTGAGACCGTACATGACATTGGCACGCACCGTCTTCCACGGAAACAGGGCGAAGTGTTGAAACACGATGCCACGGTCGGGTCCGGGTCCGCCGACCGGCTTGCCGTCGACGGTGATGGAGCCGGTTTCGGTCGGCAGGAAACCGCCGAGCAGATAAAGCAGCGTGGACTTGCCGCAGCCCGACGGTCCAAGCAAGGCCAGGAATTCGCGTTGTCCGACTTGCAGCGAGACGTCGTCGACGGCCAGCACCGGTTTGCCGTGCGGCGGGCGATAGACATGGCTGAGCCGGTCGATGACGATTTGAGCGCCGTTCGCAACCATCGGTCCCTCGCGCTCAGCCGCGTGTCGACACGATAGTCAATCGGCCGATCGCTGCTTTGGGGGCGGGCACGCCGCGAATACGATCGAAGCTGACATGAATCGGCAAATCGAACTTGTTCGAAACTCTCTCGGCGCTGAACGATCGTTGCATGAGCATTTCCCGCGGCTGCCCTGCGCAACCCTTGGTTTTTCTGTCGTTTCCCGGCGTTCCGGGCGCGGTCCGGCCTCCGCGATTGATACAGGGTAGCCGGCGCGCTGTCGAGGCGGCGGGCAAGCACGTCGCGTCGGGCGTGCCGCTTGCCGACCGCCATGCTAGATATTGTCCCCCGCCCGTGCCCACAAATCGGTCAGGGTCATGAAACGCAAGATCGCCGCCATCCTGGCTGCCGACGTCGTCGGTTACAGCAAGCTCGTCGCCGAGGACGAGGAGGAAACGTTGCGCCGGCTGGCGTCATACCGATCCGTATTCGACGATTTCATCACGCGCGGTTCCGGCCGAGTCTTCAACACCGCGGGCGATGCGATCTTGGCGGAGTTCCCGAGCGCGGTCGAAGCCGTGCGCTGCGCGATCGACGTGCAGGAAAGCCTGCGCACCCGCAATCTTGCCTATCCCCCGAGCCGGCAAATGTACTTCCGGATTGGCATTACCATCGGGGACGTGGTCGAGCGCGACGGTGACCTGCTCGGCGACGGCGTGAATATCGCGGCACGCCTCGAGGGTCTGGCAAAGCCCGGCGGCCTGTGCGTGTCGCGCACCGTCTATGAACAGGTGTCCAACAAAATGTCGGTGCAATTCGCCGACATCGGCGAGCAGGAGGTGAAGAACATCCCCTCGCCGGTTCACGCCTACACCCTGACGCTTGGATCCGACACCGGGGGAGCGCCCGCACCAGCAGCCCCGACGCGCAAGCCGACGGCCCCGGCCACACCCAGGCTGATCTGGCCGATCGCGATTGCTGCAGCGAGCGTCGCCGTGATTGCGATCGTCGCGATCGTTTATTTCCTCGCGGTGCGTCCAGGCACGTCGCCGACGAGTGCCGGTTCCATGCAGACCGCCCGCACGGACGCCGCGGCCGAGCGAAAATCGCCGCCGCGTCCGGTCCGACAAGCCGAGCCGCTGGTGCCGGAAACCATCCCATTCATCACCGATCGCGAACGCGCGGCCATTCGATCGGATTACCTGCCGGCTCCGGAACACAAAGCGTTGGCCATCAGCATAGCTCGGGCCGCATTCACGTCCGGCCAGAAGGACGATGAGACCGCGAAAACCGCGGCGCTGGAGAATTGTCAAAGGCTGCTGGACGCCATCAACTCGAAAGCACGTTGCGATCTCTACGCGGTGGGCGACACCGTCGTCTATTCGCGCGGGCGCCCTCCGATGCCGCCGGAGCCATGGATCAATCGCGATCCGGCAATCGAGCGGCCGTTTGCCGCCAAGGATATTCCGTTGCTCAATGACAACGCGCGCGCGTCCGCCGACAACCGGTACGCCCAGGGGCGCGGTCCGAAGGCGTTAGCGATGTCACCGCAAGGGACGATCGCGTTCTACGTTCGACAGGCCAGCCTCGATGAGGCGGCGCGTCGCGCGCTCGAGACCTGTGGTGCGGGGGCCGGCGTTCCGTGCCTGCTCGTCGCGCTCGACGACCAATCGGTGGTGCCGATTCCGACCAGCATGAAGGTTACCGGTCTGTTTCACGCAGCCGGCAACCCGCTGATCGCGCCCGACGCCAGAGAGAGCGTCGCGCAGCGGCTAGCCAATGCACCGACCGGCTGGAACGCGGTCGCCACCGGAGCCGGAGGACGGCCGGGACTAACACTCAAAGCCACGAGTGAGCAGGCGGCAGTCGATGGTGCGCTGGCCGATTGCGCCCGGCAGGATCGCAATTGCCGCGTTATCGCGATCGGGCCGTTCGCGGTCGAGCCGATTTAGATCGAGCTCCTCGCGTTCGGCGTTTGCGTCTTAGACTGCCCAAAGCAGCGGCCGTATCGGAACAGAGCTGGCCGTCTCGGCGTTGATAGGCTGTCTCGCAGCGGCGAACATCGCGCCGACCGAGTGCGCCAGGAGGACACGCCATGCAAACAACGATCCGTACTTGCGCGCTTTGCGTCGTGTTCGTCGCTGCGCTGGCCCTAGGCGCGTCGAGGCCGAGTTCGGCGGCCCCGGCGTTCGCCGGCGCCGCTCAGGCCAAAGCCCTCGCCGGTCAGCAACTCACTGACGTGCGCTGGCGCCGACACTACGGGTACCGCTATCGCCGCGGCTGCGTCATCGCGGGTGGCTACCACCGTGAAATGAGTTGCTGATTGTCGCGCTGCAGCGCGGCGGCTAGAATGAACCGTGACGGGCGCACGAAGTGCGCCGCCCAAACTGCTCCTTTGAGGATGTCGCATGACCATCCTTCAGATGCAGTGGCACGTGTCGATCACGGCTACGAGTCGTGGAGCGATTTCGTGGCGTGAAGCCCGGAGCGCCCCATGCCGCTGACCGGGGGTATCACGCCAGGGCGTTCCTTCTTCTGTCCGCACTGCGGTGCGCTCTATGCGGTGACGCATTCGCGCAGCAACGAGCCGGCGCGCGGCACGGCAAAGTGCGTGGTCTGCGAACGGGCCATGGACGAGTGGGAATCGAGTTCGGTTCCAACCTACAAGCTTGTTCACAGACCGGAAGATGCCTGAACCGGACCGTTGGACGTTCGGGCGCGTCGGATAAATCAGCGATCGAGCTGGTACAGCTGGGTGGACTCGAACCACCGACCTCCTGATCCACAGCAGGTTTTGTCTCATCGGCACAGATTAACAGCTCCGCCGCGCGCCCACGATCGCCGGCGCCCTTGCCCGCACTGGGTTTGTCGGCCGCGAAAGTTAGGCGGCGGCCGAGGCGGTGCTGTCGTCAGTTGAGCCCTGATCCTGCTTGGGCGCTGCGTCCGCCGCCATGGCAACCGCGTCGTCGGAGAGGACCGTGCCATCGTCTTGGACCGCGACTGCCTTTTCCTGCTGTAGCATCTCACATGAGAACGACAGCGCGTTGGAGACGAGGCAAACGCCGCGGCAATTGTCGGCCTGGAACTCGATCTTGTGATCGACCAGCCCGCCGTCCTGCTGCACGGATATCGTCATCGCGATCCGCGCGATGCCGCCATCCTTCACGAACACGTTCGGCGCGATGTCGTATTTGACGACGCGCCCGTGCAAATTCGCAAACAACGCCTGATCGTCGGCACCGAGGTCGCCGACGTCGACCTGCTGAGTCTCGAGCAGGATGTAGCCGAGCGAACCAATCGAGTTGGACGCGCTAGTAAACCCGTTGCCGTCCATCCAAACATCGATCAGAGCGACGCCGAGACCAATATCCGTCTTGGGAATATTCACCGCTTCGCCGCCGAGTAGCAGTTTCACTTTCATGACACTCTCCTGTCGGGCGCGTCATGCGCCCTGGGCCGTCGTTCCGGGATTTTCAGCCGATGGAGCAGCGCCGCCGCCCGCGCCCGGAACGGCCGCGGGGGCGGCGGAGGGGAGCGCGGCCGCCGGCGCTGGAGCGGTCGCAGGATTTGGCGCGCTCGGAGCGGCCGTCGCGTTGGCGGGGTCCGCGGGCGCCCGATCTGGCGTTGCGGGTGCGGGCGCGATGCTGACGGAGCCCGCCGGCTGATTGCCTGCCGGAGGGGCCGGCGACGAGGCGGGACCGGAGGCGTCGGCGACTGCGGTCGGCTCCGTCACCGCCGGCGTCGCACTGTCAGAGGGCTTTGCTGCCGGCGCGAGCGCCGGGTCGTCAGCCGGCGGTAATACCGGCAACGCGTTGTAGAACCAGCCGATGATCTGCATACCGGGACACGTCAGCGCGCCCGATCCCGAATCGAAACTGCGCCCGACCAGAGAGAATGGTCCGAAGGACGCTGATGCCTGCATGGCCGCGATGTCGTCGTTCGACCACTTGGCGCAGATCCTGAGGTTGCGGATGACGACGAACGCGCTCGGTAGGACGGGCAGCAGGCCGGGATCGCCCGCTCCGGTGCCATTGGCAAAGGACGCGCGCGCGTAACCCGGCACGTACCAGTTTCGGGTCAGCAAGAATGCCTGCGGAAACCACGGCCAATTGAGCGCAACAACGCAGTGATCGAAGCCAAGGTCGAGGCTGTCGGTGGCGACCGGCTGGGCGCTGCCAGCGGCGTTGAGCTTGGCGGTGGCCTCGGCCGCAACTAGCGGCCGAAAGGACACCGGCCGACCCAGACGGAGTGTCGCCGGCGGCGCCGCTGCGGCTGGCGCTGCCGTCATAGCGGCTCGCATCCGCAGCGCGGTGCCGGCCGTGCGCGGGATCGACGGCGCCGGCTGAGCCTGCGCTGTGAACGACATCCAATGCCCGGACGCGACCGATGTCTGGATCGCCGGGCGGAACTGGTTTGGCAGTACGCGCCAGCCCAGGGGCGGTAGCTGCAGCGGCGGCCGCGTCGGCGGGGCGGGGGGCGGCTGAGTAGGCGTCGTGGTCTGCTGCCCGACCGTATGCGTCGTCCAGTTGTCTTTGGCGTCCGGGTCATACCAATTGTCGGGCGTCGCGTAGACCGGGCGGAACTGGAATGGGCCCGCCAGCGATCCGAGCTTGAGGTCGAAAGCTTTCGCAGCCGGATCTTTGGCCGCGCCCAGCATTGCCATGCCGTCCGCCGTAACCGGCATGGATTGCGTGAGCAGAAGCTCGACCATCGCGTCGACGGTGCGTGTCGAACGCCGCACGCTGTCGTCGGTGACTTCGAGAACCGAATTGGCGATTTCTGACAGGCGCTCGATCGCTAACGCCGGGGAGAACAGACGGTTTATCGGTGCACTCGATGGTCCCGGCGGGGGCGCGGCGGGATCCGGCGCTTGGAGGCGGAACATGTCTGGCGTGATCGGCACACCGATCTCGAAGGCCAGTAAGGAGCCGGCGCCCGACTGCGACGCGTAGAGAGCGGAGAACAGGTCGTAGACCTTCTCCATCAGGTTCGCGGTGCGCACCGGCATGACGCGACACTCCGATCGCGGGGCGGCCTGCGCGGCCGCCGCGTGGATCAGACCTTGGCGGCCTGCAAGCTGTCGGCGGTGACCTTGCTTTTGTCGTCCTCCGGCTTCGGCAGCGTTGGATCATCGAGCGGAGGGCAAGCCGGCACGATATCGCTGAGGAAGGCGACGATTTGCGCCCGTAGGTGTCGAACAGCTGTCGCGCCTTCTTGATCATGTGATCCTGCACGCTGACCCCGACCGAGCCGATAATGTCCAGTGCGCGCTCCACTTTCTCGGCGCCCTCGGTTTTCAACGTGTCATACGCATCGTCGACATTCTGCTGATACGTAGCTGAGGTCATCGGCCAGATCTCGGCCTTGGCCGGATCCGATTTCGACGCCGCCATGGCGACCGCGTAGTCGGCCTTGGCCTGCGCGTATGCGGCAGCGTTCTTCGAATACCTTTTGTACAGCTTGCTCTTGCCGACGATGCTACCGTCGTCGGGATCAAGCTCGTACAGCACCTTCTGCGCGTCATCGATCTGCTTTTGCACGGCCGGTGAAATCGGCGGCATTGGCAATGGCTGCATGCCCGTGATCACGCCCTCATAGGCCGCGTCCAAATGGCGCCCTGTCGGGTATTCGAGATAGGTCCCGTCGGTCGTCACCTGCAGCATGATGTTGCAGAGTTGTGCGGTCTTGTACGCCGCCTCGAGCGCCTTGGCATATTTCGGATCGGGCGGCGTCGCAGGCTGGGCTGCGCCGGCTGCCGGCGCGGTCGGGGGCGAGACCGGCGTCGCCGACGTGGCCTGGGCCTGGCCTTGCGCCGAGGCGCCGCCCATCGGCGACCACGGATGCAGGTAGTCTTCCGGATCGACCGGCATGCCGAGCGTCATCATCGAATAGACAACACCTCCGCCGAGCGGCTTGTTATCGCTCCGCACGGGCCGGGCCTGTTTGACGTTGTTGATAAGCGTGTCGAACAGTGAGAGTACCGCGGCGCCTGGTTCGTTGCTCATGGTTCCCTGCCTTCGCTGATGTGCAATTCGGAAAGCGCCGCGAAAACTGCGCGCGGCGATCAGGGCCGGATGACAGGCTCGAGAGGCAACCACGCCGTCCGACAACAAGTCACGCCCGGCGCTCTGGCGGCTACATAATTGCAATGATAATTGCGTGATTGTGTGAGCGGCATCACGTATCGACGCAAAATTTGCGCCGCGCTTACGTTTCGACGCGGTCAAGCGGTATCTGGTTGACGCAAATTACGTTCAACAAATCAAAATGCGGAGCACCGGCCTCGCCATTCGCGGTCGCCGGATCCAGTGCGGGATCGTTGTTCAATCTTCACGCACTCGATCAGCTTCCGCGTTTTCCCGGCAATCATCTCGTCAACGAACTCGGCCGGCAACGGATCCGCTCCCGGATTGGAGAGCGATCCTTTCTATTGGAAAGCAACCTGTTCGCTCGCGTTGCTATACGCAGCGGTTTGGTCCCGTTGGGACAGGTCATACGCGTCAGATAGGATGAAGCCGCAAACAATAGGGAAGTTTGATTCGTTGGTACAGCTGGGTGGACTCGAACCACCGACCTCCTGATCCACAGTCAGGCGCTCTAACCAACTGAGCTACAGCTGCACGCGAGGAGGCGAACCTAGGAGCAAGCCGCCGGCTTGACAAGACGTTCGCAAGGCACGGGCCGACCCCGTGCAACCGAGGTTGGAGTGCCGGTCCCGCCGCGCCGAAAAGCGATGCGCACAGGCCTCATCGTAAGCAAAAGCCCGGGCAGACGGCCCGGGCTTGCTTTCTACGCCACGCAACGCTTACGCAACACAAAGGGGCGCGGCTCTGATCAAGCCGCTTGCTTGAACACCTTGCCGACGCCTTCCTTGATCGGCTCTGCCGTCTCCGAAGCCACCTTCTGCGCGAGCGACGTCAGCTCCTTGGTCTGCGCCGTCACGGCCTCGACCTGCTTGCGCAGGTGCGCGGTCGACAGCTCGACGACGTCGGACAGCGACTTGGCATTGAACAGTTCGGTCGCAAAGTCGAACGCGGCGTTGGTATTGATACGCGCCGCCTCGATCAGCTTGAGATTGTATTCGGTGGTGCCCTTGCTGGCCTTCGCATAAGTGTCCTCGAGCACCGTCGTCGTCTCTTCGGCCGCCGACTTCATCTTCTCATAGCCAGTCTTGGCCTGTGCGATGCTCTTTTCGGCGAGATCGCGAAATGCCGCCGGCACTTCGAGTTTGGGAAGATCGAACTTCGGGAATTCGAATTTCGGAAGGTCGAATTTCAACGGCTCAACAGACATGGAACAGGTCCTCTCGGCGCGGGATGGCTCACCGCCTCGGTCCGCCCGCGGCTACGGCCCGGTGGTGTGCTTCGATGTTTGGAACAGCCAGACGCTCACAAATTGCGTCAACGACCGCATGCTCATTATATGGCACAGCTGATGATGCATTGCAACAGAAATTGTGCAATGCAAAATAAATATTACTATCGTACCTCAGACTGGGAGCGACCGGACCGGCAAGTCGACGGCGATTTTGGCCAGAAAAAACATCACCCTAACCGGGACGACAAAAATGCGGGCAGCCCCCAGAACATCTTTTCCGGACAGGCGATCAATTGCCCGTTGCGGCGGCAATTACTGACCGCAAATCCAGGTGCCCGGTCCAGGAAGCCATCAGGATTTCGGTTTGGTTGCGTCGGCCGCGGCTTTGCTCGCGACTTCGCTGAGTTCGCGCGCTTGCTCCCCCAGGACTTGCATCTGCGATCGAATAAACTCGCCGTGCAGCGTTAGCAGGGCCTGCGGGTCCTTGGCGTGGACCAACTTCTGCGCGTAGTCGAAAGCAGTCGCGACATTCTGCTCGGCAAAATTCATTATTTTATTGCTGACTTCCTTAGCCCCCGCTTGCGCAACTTGTGACTGCCCCTCAAACGTCGTCATCGTGGATTGTGCGGCTTCCATGAACTTGTCGAACGCGAGCTTAGCCTGCTCGAAACTACGCTCCGCGAAAGCCCGCATTTCGGCGGGAACCTCGAAGGGGGCGGGGCTCGGCATGGTTGGCGTCTCCCTCTCCTTATACTCGTCGCGACAAACACTTCGCCGGACGTCGCACGCGCCGCGCGCCATCTTCCCACCCCGGCTATCGTCTTGCAAACAAATACATCGTCGGGCACGGTACGTTCGGGTGCCGCGTTCGCGCCAAGCCGCCGC
>DATIPA010000222.1:0-5427 GCA_035472475.1 Xanthobacteraceae bacterium
TTCGCCACCGAGAGAGGCCGCATGGCGTCCACTCGCATTGCGATCCTTTTTGCGGCGCTTGCGCTGGTGCCAGGCAGCGCCGACGCCCAGGTAAGGCTCGACGCGCGTTATGTTGTTACGCTGGCGGGTGTGGCCATCGGCAAGGGCGCCTGGATTATCGACATCGCCGACGATCAATACAGCGCGGCCGCAAGCGGTGCGACCACCGGGCTTCTGCGCGTGTTTGCGTCCGGCGAAGGCACCGGCGCAGTTCGCGGTGCTGTCGTCGGCGGACGCTTCACGCCCGGCATCTACGTCGCGAACCTCACGCAGGACAAAGAGTCCGAGGAAATACGCATCTCGATCGCGGGCGGCAATGTCAGGAATTTCTCGATCGTTCCGCCGCCGCCACCGCCATCCCCGCAGCGAATTCTGGTCACCGAAGCGCACCTGCGCGGCGTCACCGATCCAATGACGGCATCGCTTGTCCGAATTCCGGGCAATGGCGATCCGGTGAATCCGGCTGCCTGCCATCGCACCACGACAATCTTTGACGGCCGCATGCGATACGAGCTGACGCTGGCATACAAACGGATGGAGCGGGTGAAGCTCGATCAGAGCTACGAAGGTCTCGTGGTTGTCTGCGCGATCTATTTCAAGCCGATCGCTGGTTACCTGCCTGAGCGCGTGGCCATCAAATATCTCGCCGCCCAACGCGACATGGAAGTCTGGCTGGCTCCCATTACGGGGACACGCGTCTTGGTGCCTTATCGGTTTAGCATTCCGACCCCGTTCGGCACAGGCGTTCTGCAAGCGACCCAGTTCAATGCGACCCAGCAACCGCGGCTAACGCCGACCAGACTTGGCCAGTAACAGAGGGCCCGGCGGCAATGTCGCGTCGACGCACGCGCCCGATAAGAATCCCGAACGTCACTCTTGACTCTCGCCGACGTTGGTGGATTCGAGCGATTGTCGATTGTAGCTCAGCCAACGGCTCGTCAGGATCGTCTGCATACTGTATCTGGTGGCGAGGCGTCATGGCTGCACGACATCTCGCAGTGAACGAACGGCGACGGTTGCGAGTCAGCGATTCGGGCGCGATTCGTTCGAGACTCGTTCCGGCACGTGGTCTTGGCGATCGAATCGAGCACGCCACGTGGGCCGGTTTGTCGCTGCCGCGTAATATGATTGCTCCATGGTGGCAAAGGGATACGAAGCCGGAACCGGGCCGGCGGCGGCGACGAGAGATCCCCGCCGCATGCTGCGAAAGGTCCTGGTCTTGCGGGCCGCTTCGGGCTAACGACGTTGGGCATCGTCCGGGCGAGTTCGTTCCCGAGAATGCGCTCATGGTCGGCACCCTCGAATGGCTGCGACCCAAATTAAGGATTGACCATGCCGCCAGGGCTCGCACCGCTGAGTAGTCACCCCATTTTGTGGCTGGCACTGCGCAAGGCGCAACCTGTCGCCGTGAACGAAGCCGGACAGCCGGAAAGTCCGCGATTCGGCCGCGATTCGTTCGAGACTCGTTCGGAGGGTTAATTCGCGCCTGATGTCGGCCACCCAGCTCCGACATCACGAGCTACGACAGCGCCACCAGCCGGGATCGTGCCTGTGGCGCCAGGGAACTTGATGACAATCTCCTTCTCGACCCAGGCCAGGGACACGCGCGCTCGCGGCGCCGGCGTCACCGCCGTGCTGGGGCCCACGAACACCGGCAAGACCCATCTCGCAATCGAACGCATGTTGGCGCACAGCTCCGGCCTCATCGGCCTTCCGCTGCGGCTGCTTGCGCGCGAGGTCTACAACAAGTGCGTCGAGCGGGTCGGCAGCGAGGCCGTCGCACTTGTGACCGGCGAAGAAAAGATCAAACCGGCCAATCCGCGCTTTTGGGTCGCAACCGTCGAGGCAATGCCGCGGGACCTTGATGTCGCGTTTCTGGCCGTCGACGAAATCCAGCTCGCGGCGGATCTCGAGCGCGGCCACGTGTTCACTGATCGCATTTTGAACCGGCGCGGCCGCGAAGAGACGTTGATCCTGGGGGCCGCGACGATGCGGCCGATGGTGGATAAGCTGCTTCCCGGCGCCAACGTCCTGAGCCGCCCGCGGCTCTCGACCCTGAGCTTCGCAGGCGACAAAAAGATTACGCGCCTGCCGCGCCGCGCTGCGATCGTCGCGTTTTCCACCGAAGAGGTCTACGCCATTGCGGAACTCATCCGGCGCCAGCGCGGCGGAGCCGCAGTCGTGCTCGGAGCGCTGTCGCCGCGCACGCGCAACGCACAGGTTGCGCTCTATCAGTCGGGCGACGTCGACTATCTGGTGGCCACCGACGCGATCGGCATGGGCCTCAACCTCGACGTTGATCATGTAGCGTTTGCATCCGACCGAAAATTTGACGGCTATCAGTACCGCAAGCTCAACCCGATCGAGTTTGCGCAGATCGCCGGACGAGCCGGCCGCGCGACGCGCGATGGCACGTTCGGCAGCACCGGGCGCTGTCCGCCATTCGAACAGGATCTTGTGCAGGCGCTCGAGGCGCACGCGTTCGATCCGGTGCGCGTCCTGCAATGGCGCAGCAGCGAGCTCGACTTTTCGTCACTCGGCGCGTTGTCGGCCTCGCTGACCACAAACCCGACGCAGGCTGGACTGACGCGGGCGCCGGTGGCCGAGGATATTCTCGTCCTCGAGCACGCTGCGCGTGACGAAGAGGTTCGGGCTTTCGCGACGACACGCGCGGCGATCGAACGTCTGTGGGACGTTTGTCAGGTTCCCGACTACCGCAAGATCTCGCCGGCAGCGCATGCCGAACTCGTCACCACTCTCTATAGTTTTTTGATGCGGGACGGTAGCATTCCAGACGACTGGTTTTCTCACCAGATCGCGCAAGCCGACCGGACCGATGGGGGCATCGATACACTGTCGACGCGCATTGCGCATATCAGGACTTGGACGTTTGCGGCAAACCGCCCCGATTGGCTTAAGGATCCGGAGCACTGGCAGGGCGTTGCCCGCGCGGTGGAAGATAGGCTATCCGACGCTTTGCATGACCGCTTGGCGGAGCGGTTCGTCGATCGTCGCACCAGCGTACTGATGCGACGACTCAAAGAGAACACGATGCTCGAAACCGAGATCAGCAAGACCGGCGACGTCATCGTCGAAGGACATAATATCGGGCGACTGGAAGGGTTTCGCTTCGCCGCCGACGTATCCGCGGGCGGATCGGAGGCAAAGGCGTTGTCCGGAGCCGCCCAGAAGGCGTTGGCCGGAGAGATTGAGGCGCGGGCGACCCGGTTGTCGCACGCGCCCGACTCGCAGTTCGTCCTCGCGTCCGATGGAACGATCCGCTGGGTCGGCGATGCGGTGGCCAAGCTGACTGCGGGGGATAATGCGTTGCGACCACGGGTGCGCATACTGGCCGACGAACATCTGACCGGCGCGCCACTGGAGGCGGTGCAAACGCGCCTCGATCTTTGGGCGCACACGCATATCGAGCGAGCGCTGGCACCGCTGTTCGTGCTCGGCGCGGCGGAGGACATCACCGGGCTGGCGCGCGGCATCGCGTATCAGATCGTCGAAGCACTCGGGGTGCTCGAGCGCAGCAAAGTCGCCGAGGACGTCAAGGGCCTTGATCAGGAATCGCGCGCAACGCTGCGCAAGCACGGCGTACGGTTTGGGGCCTACCATATCTACGTGCCGGGACTGCTCAAGCCAGGGCCGCGGTCGCTTGCGGCGCAACTGTGGGCGCTCAAGTACGGTGGCCCCGACGTCAGGGGACTTGATGAGCTGCAACGGCTCGCGGCGAGCGGCCGCACGTCGTTTCCCGCGGACAAGGAGACCAACAAGCAGCTCTACCGGACCATCGGGTATCGTGTGTGTGGCGAGCGCGCGGTACGCGTCGATATCCTGGAACGGCTGGCCGACTTGATTCGTCCGGCACTGGCCTGGCGCGAAGGCGTCGGCCAAAAGCCGCCAAGCGCCTTCGACGGACGCGGCTTTGTTGTCACGCAGGCGATGACCTCGCTCACGGGCTCTTCGGGCGAGGATTTCGCGTCAGTGCTGCGCGCTCTCGGGTATCGGCTTGATCGGCGTCCAAAGCCAGTCGAGGCCGCACGTGAGACGGCGGCGGGTCCCGAATCCGACGAGCTCGCTGGCGCGACCGATGCGACCGAGGCGACCGCACAAAGTCCGACGCCGAGCGAGGCCGCCTTGGGCGCGGACGCGCCGGCGATCACGCAAGAGATGCCGGTTGTTTCGGTGGACGCGCAGCCGAGTCCTGCCGACGCTGAAGGCGAGGCGCCGCCAGTGCGATCGGGCGCGGACATCGCCCCGCTCGGGTCGGAGACTGGGGCTGCCGCGAGCCCTGATCCGTTGGCTTCCCTGGTGGCCGCGCATGCGGCCGCCGCAACCGGGCTCTCGCCCGCAGCATCGAACGTGGAGGCAGCGAGCGAACCTCAGTTCATCGACGTCTGGCGTCCAGGCCGTTCCGACGAGCGCCGACCGCGTCGTCATCATCGGCCGCCGCGCGAAAAGAAGACGGCGGACGCTCCCGTGCCAGCGCCTGCTGCCGAGCAGGCCGCGCCGGCGCCTGATGCAAGCGCTCCGGCCCGGCGGGAGGAACCCCGCCGTCATCGCGATGATCGGCGCAAGGAGCGAGATGCATCTGACCGGCCCGGCGGTCGCGATGGCGGACGTCCGGAGCGCCGGGAACGAGCCGATCGTCGTGATCGGCCGGACCGCCAAGAACGCCGACGCGATCGGCGCGACGACGATCGTCCACCCCGGACTTGGGAAGCAGGCCGGGAACGTCGCGGCAAAGAGCCCGATCCGGATTCCCCCTTCGCCAAGCTTGCTGCCCTGAAGGCACAACTCGAAGCGGACGCAAAGGATCGGCGTTGATCCGAAATACCACTGAGCAGGTGCTGTCCGGGGCCCGATTCTCGGACAATCATCAGCGTATCGACAAGTGGTTGTGGCACGCGCGGGTGGTGAGGACACGTACGGATGCGGCCGCGTTGGCGGCTTCGGGACGGGTACGGCTCAACGGGGTTCGGGTCGATGCCGCGAGCAGGGTCGTGAAGCCCGGCGATGTGCTGACTATCGCGCTCGATCGGGGCGTGCGCCTACTGCGGGTGCGGCGATTTGCGCAACGCCGCGGCGGCGCCGAGGCAGGGCGCATGCTTTATGAAGAGCTAAGCACAGGTCCCTCCGCGCGGCCCCCGACGTCGACGCTGCCGCAATGACGACAGCGCCGACGGGATGCTGAGGCCGCAGGTCGGCCACCTTCCCTTGCACCGCGTGCGCCCATACGTTAGAGCGAAGCCCGTTTGAACGAAGCTTGCATCCGCGCACAAATGGCTTGATTTCGCGAGCGTTCTGGGCCGCGCCTCATGGCAGCCTCCCCCGGACGCATTGATTGGCAACCCGAAATGGTCGTATTGCGACGGCCGGAGC
>DATIPA010000223.1:0-14536 GCA_035472475.1 Xanthobacteraceae bacterium
CAATATTTTCCACATTTTTCTCGGGTTCGCTTTTCGGCGCGATGACCGCGCGGGAAGGGACATCACTTATGGCGTTTGACATCTCAATTACTCCTCGTGTTTGACATGAGCACGAAGATAGGGCGGCCTGAATCGTGTCTCACTCCGGTCCTTGCTTTTGAAATCCGGATTTGTTTGGGCAGATCTGCACCGTGTGCCGAAGAGAAAAGGCCCACGCCGAGTCTGGCGTGAGCCCTGAAACCCTCCGTGAGAGGGCACGGCCGGAGAGAATGGCAAGTCAGCGCACTACGCAGCCTTCAATAGGCCAAGCTGGGTAAGACAGGTCACCCCGTCATCGAGACCGATCTCTTGAACGATTTTGCCGTCCTCCAGCTTCAATACTGTGGTGCCCGTAAAGTGCATCTTGCGGCCGGTCGAAGCGGGAAGCGATCCCGTCAGGAAATCACTGAACGCCGAACCCGTATGAGTGCCGCCGCCTTCCCACTGACCGACGACATAGTCACCTTCGGCGATCAGGTCCGCAGTGCCCCAGAAATTCAAGTCCGGAAACGCTTTGCGAAAATCCGTCATGAAGGCCTTGATATCATCTCGGCCTCGGCGCGGCTCGTGCAATGAATATTTCAAGAGCATGTTCGGTGCGGCGATCTGATCGACCACAGCAAGATTGCAGGTCTTTCCCCAGAAATCTGTGAACCACCTGCCCACAATCGCCTTGTTGTCTGACTCTTTGCTCATGGAAACTCTCTCCTTTGTACGATGTCGTCGCTCATCGAACGATCGACGACAGCGCTGTAAGTAGTCCCCGATACAGAACATAAACTCCGATTCTTGCTGCGGTATCAAAATTCACTATCGGTCGCTGCTGCCGTCTGAGCGGAACACGAACACGCGACGCGCAGTGTCGTTTTTGAATTCAAAGGCAAAAAACGGAGTGTCGGCAGTGCCTGTACATACTATTTGTTCTCGAACCAAAGGCAACGCACTCCGCACGCAGATGAGGATGATCCATGATTCCGTTTCTTCAGTTCCATACATTGGCCGCAACGCGCGGCGAAGGTCTGCGTCCCGAATTCCTTGATCTGTTCAAACGGCAAGCAGAGCAGGCCTTTATCAATCCCCTTAGATCGAACGATGACGCTACGCACGAATCGAAGCTCAATTCCTTATCTCCAGAGGAACTCGCCAAGAGAGTGAGGGAGTTGGCGGATGGATTCTCGACCGACCCTTTAGTGCACGGTGACGATGGTCGGCGCTAACGCGACGAGCAGGGCCTTTGGTCAGCGTCTTGCCGATGTCCGCTTTGGGTCATAAGCGGACATTGCCAGCGCACTTGGGAATGTCTGCTTTGCACCCGAAAACAGACATCGCGTTTTTATGGGTACACGCCCTAGCCCGCGGGCGCGATTCACCCGCGGGGTTCTCATTCCACGTTGACGTTGGCGGCCTTCACGACCGCCGCCCACAGCGCATACTCATCGGCGAGTAATTCACCACACTCGCGCGGCGTTCCGATCTTGACGTCGGCGCCGAGCGCGTCCAGCCGCGCGCGCGTCGCAGGATCGTTCAGGCTCGCGCGGAAGGCCGCGTTGAGCTTGTCGACGACATCTGCAGGCGTTCCGGCAGGCGCGACCACGCCGAGCCAGAATGGCGCGACCAGCTTCGGATAGCCTGCTTCGGCCGTGGTCGGCACATCCGGCAATTTCGTGGAGCGCGCCACCATGGTGACGGCGATCGGCCGCACCGCGCCGGATTGGATGTGCGGGAGGACCGTCGTGCTGGGGTCGGTGGCGATCTGAATCTCGCCAGCCAACAGGGCAGCAAGCATCGGCGCCGTGCCGCGATAGGGCACGTGCACAAAGTTGGTCCCGGTCTCGAGCTTGAACAATTCAGCCAGCAGGTGCGTTCCGGTGCCGAATCCCTGCGAGCCCCAGCTCAGCTTGCCCGGATTAGCCTTGGCGTAAGCCGCGACGTCGGCCAGCGATTTCACCGGCAGGTCCGGATGCACGCAAATGTATTGCGGCGTTTCGATGAGCTTGGCGACCGGCGTGAAATCCTTGAACGGGTCGTATCCGATATTCTTGTGCACTGCCGGGCCGGTCGTCAGCGACCCTCCCGGCGTCATCAGAATCGTATAGCCGTCGGGATCTGCGGTCGCGACCACCTTCGCACCAACGCTACCGCCGGCGCCGCCGCCACGGTTCTCGATGATGATGCTTTGGCCGAGCACCGTGCCGAGCCGATCCGAAATGATCCGCGCCATGCCGTCGGTCCGTCCGCCCGCCGGGAACGGCACGATCACCTTGATCGGCCGGCTCGGATAGGTCACGGCTTGTGACTGCGCGTTCGCGAAGCCGATCAGGTGAAGCGCGCACCCAGCGCACAGCGCGGCCGCAAGCAGCGATTGCAACGCTTGGGTCGGCGCGGAAGCGCGTTGACTACCCATCGGTCCTCCTCACGTCACCGTGACAGCGGTGGCAGCAAAGCCAAACACCGTATCACCCATTTGGGTGACGACACCGCGCTTTTTGAAATTCAACTGTACGCCCGCAGGTCGCAAGGCCGACAAGCACACCGTCGTGGGGCAACAGCTGATGAAACTGACATACCGGTGCGGTAATCTTCTGATCGCGGCGTTGTTGATGGGCGTCCTATGCGCGACCACGTACAGCGGCGGCGACGCTTTGCTTTCACCCGCGCAGGCGCAGGATAGCGCGCATACTTGGCCGCTCAAACCGATCCACGCCGTAGTGCCATTCACTCCTGGGAGTGCGACCGACATTGTTGCACGCGCGGTCTTCGAACCGCTGTCGCGCGAGCTCGGTCAGTCGATCATCGTCGAAAACCGCCCCGGCGCCGGCGGTATGATCGGCGCCGGGATGGTCGCCAAGGCCGACCCTGACGGATATTTGCTTCTGGTGAGCTCGTCGTCTCACACCATCATCCCGGCGCTCTATCCGAGAGTGCCCTACGACACCGTGCAGGATTTCACCGGAGTGATTCCACTTGGAAGTCTGCCCAACGTTCTGGTGGTGGCCCCGTCCAAAGGCTTCCACAGCGTGAATGATTTGGTCGCCGCCGCCAAAGCCAGTCCCGGCATGATGACCTACGCCTCCGCCGGCGTCGGAAGCGCCACCCATTTCGCCGTCGAACGCTTTCGTCTCAGTGCGGGATTGGAAGGTGTGCACGTGCCGTTTCGCGGGACGCCGGAAGCCGCTACCGAAGTCATGACCGGACGGGTCGACTTCTTCTTTGGGCCCTTGGCCTCGCTCCTCCCATTGATCCGCGACGGGAAACTCGTTGCATTGGCGGTGAGCACGCCGAAGCGTGCCGCCGCGCTTCCCGACGTGCCGACGACCCTCGAGGCGGGCTTCGCCAATTCCGATTACACCTTCTGGGTTGCAATGTTTGCGCGGGCCAAGACGCCCGACCCGATCGTGGAGAAGCTCCACGACGCCACCCGCAAAACTTTAGCGAGCGCCGGCCTGCAAGATAAACTGGCTGAGCTTGGTGTTGACCCGATGGATATGGAGCCTGCCGATCTCGACACCTTGGTGCGAACTGAAATCGCCATCAACACGCCCTTGGTCAGAGCGGCGCACATTCAGGCCAATTAGCAGGGCTGTTGGTCAGACCCGAGCTCCGGACGATCTACCCGATTTGCGTTCATGTGATTCCGCAATCGGGGCATTCGGCGCAAAGCCCTAGTTCCGCGCGATCGCGTGAAAGAACGTGCCGCTGACGTTGTGCCGGCGCCCGCCGGCGCGACCGAGCGACGTGGGTCCGGCATCGGCGAGGTCGACCAGCGGCGCATCATTGCCGGTTTCGATCAGGCTCGCGTAGTGAAACTCGTGTCCCCGGATCACGCGGCCGGATCTGCCCAGCGGCCCATCGGCGAGCAGTCGCGCCTCGCGATAGCCGAGGTGAAGTTTGCGCCGCGCGAAGCTCGTCGCATGGCCGAGCAGCCCGATCATTGCGTGCCGCTTGCCTGATGAATCTTCCAGGCCTTCGCCGAGCACCATGTAGCCTCCGCATTCGCCGTGCACGGCGTGCGTCTGCGCGAAACGTGCAAGGCCAATCCGAAACCGATCGGCCGCCGCCAGTGCGCCGGCGAAAAGCTCGGGATAGCCGCCCGGCAGCCAGCACGCGTCGCAGGTCGCGCCCGGCGCCTCGTCGGCAAGCGGCGAGAATGGAAAAATTTCCGCACCGGCACGCCGCCAAGCTTCAACGACGTGCGGATAGATGAAGCTGAATGCCTGATCGCACGCAAGCGCGATGCGCTGACCTGGCGGATCTAAGGCGGTGACATGCGTCGAGGTCGCCAGCGCAAGCGGGGCCGCGAGCGCGAGCGCGCGGTCGAGATCGAAATTGGTGTTCGCTATCGCGGCCAGGTGATCGAGCCGCGCCGCGAGATCGGCATGCTCGGCCGCCTGCACCAGGCCGAGGTGGCGTTCCGGCAGCGCCAGTTGCTGATCGCGTGGCAACGCGCCGAGCACCGGTATGTCGAGCGCAGCAAGGGCGTCTGCCACCAGCTCGCGATGGCGCTCGCTGCCGACCCGGTTGAGGATCACGCCGGCGATCCGCACCGCGGGATCGTGCGCCGCAAATCCGCGGACGACGGCGGCCGCCGATTGCGACTGGCCATGCACGTCGAGGACGAGCAGCACCGGCAACCCGAAATGGGAGGCGAGATCGGCGGTGGTCCCGCGCCGGCCCGGTGCGCCGGCGACGCCATCGAACAAGCCCATGACTCCTTCGATCACCAGCAATTCGGTGCCGTCGGCGGCGCGCGCGGCTAGCGCATCCAGCAGCGGCGGCGGCATCGCCCAGCTGTCGAGATTGACTGCTGCCGCTCCGGTGGCGGCGGCGTGAAACGCCGGGTCGATATAGTCAGGACCGGCTTTCGCGGCGCGGACCTTGACGCCACGGCGCGCCAGCGCAGCCAACAACGCGAGCGTCACCGTGGTCTTGCCGGAGCCCGACCGCGTTGCCGCAATGATCAGCCCGCGTGTCGTCATCAAGCTTGCCTGTCGTTGGTCGTGATATATGCCAAGCCATGACCAAGCAGGATCGGCCGCTGCGGCGAGGCTGGACCACCGGAACCTGCGCCACCGCGGCCGCCAAAGCCGCTTTCGGCGCACTGATAACCGGCGAGTTCGTCGATCCGATCGAGGTGACGCTGCCGCGCGGTCAAACGCCGACCTTCGCGCTCGCGCTCGCCCGCACGGAACCCGGCTCTGCCACCGCCGGCGTGGTCAAGGACGCGGGTGATGATCCCGACGTTACCCACGGCGCGCTGATCCTGGCGACCGCGCGTGCCGGCGCACCCGGCAGCGGCGTTACGTTTCGCGCCGGCGAGGGTGTCGGAACGGTGACGCGGGCGGGTCTCGCCATCGGGCCGGGCGAGCCGGCAATCAATCCGGTGCCACGCCAGATGATCCGCGACGCGATCGTACAGGTCGCAACGCGCGTCGGCTGCGCCGGCGACGTCGAGATCGAAATTGCCATACCGGGCGGCGAAGCGCTTGCCCAGAAGACGCTCAATCCGCGACTCGGCATCGTTGGCGGCCTCTCGATCCTCGGCACCACCGGCGTCGTCGTGCCGTATTCGTGCTCGGCCTGGATTCATTCGATCTATCGCGGCGTCGATGTCGCGCGCGCGGCCGGGCTCGACCACATTGCCGGATCGACCGGCTCGACCTCGGAGGCCTGTGTGCAGAAGCTCTATGGCCTGCCCGAGATCGCGCTGATCGACATGGGCGACTTCGTCGGGGGGATGCTCAAGTACGTGCGCACCCATCCGGTTCCGCGCGTCACCATCGCCGGCGGCGTCGCCAAGATCAGCAAGCTTGCGCAGGGCCTGCTCGATCTGCATTCGAAGCGCGGCGCGGTCGATCTTGCGGCGCTCGCGGAGGTCGCGCGGGCTGCCGGCGGATCGAATGAGCTGCACGCACAGATTCTCGGCGCCAACACCGCCGCCGAAGCGTTTGCGCTGGCGGCCAAACACAACATCGCGCTCGGCGATCAGGTCGCCGCGGCAGCGCGCGCGACCGCCGCGCGAGTGGTCGAAGACGCGGGCGTTGCGGTCGAGGTCGTGATGTTCGATCGCGAGGGGCATCTGGTGGGGCGCACGCCGTTTGATCACGATCCGGCTCCGCGAAAGCGCCGGCGGTAATCCGCGTCGTAGAGCGCGCTCTCGCGAAAATCCTCGGCGGCGAGCGCTGGTCCAACCAGAACAAGTGCGGTGCGATCGACGCCTTCGGCGGCGACTTTGGTCGCGATATCGCTCAGCGTGCCATACACGATCCGCTCATCCGGCCAGCTCGCGCGCGCGACCACAATCGCCGGGCAGTCCGCGCCGTAGAACGCGACCAGCTCCGACGCCGTCTGTTCGATCGCCTGGACCGCGAGGTGGATCGCGAGAGTTGCGCCGGTCGCGGCGAACGCGGCGAGCTGTTCGCGCTCCGGCATCCGCGATGCGCGTCCCGGCACGCGCGTCAGCACCACGCTTTGCGCAATCTCCGGCACCGTGAGTTCGCGACCCAGCGCCGCCGCAGCTGCGGCAAACGCCGGTACGCCGGGCGTGATCGTGTAAGGGATATGGCGCCGTCGCAGCCGGCGGGTCTGTTCGGCAAGGGCGCTGTAGATCGAGAGATCGCCGGAATGCAGCCGCGCCACGTCGTGACCGGCGGCGTGCGCCGCGACGAATTCCTGTTCGATCTCGTCAAGCGACATCGGCGCGGTGTCGATGATGCGCGCGCCGGGCGGACAATGCGCGAGCAGTGCGGCCGGCACCAGGGAGCCCGCATAGAGGCAGACCGGGCAGCGCGCGATCAGGTCGCGCCCGCGCAGCGTGATCAGATCGGCCGCGCCCGGTCCGGCACCAATGAAATGGACGGTCACGGCTTGGCTCCGGTTGTGGCCAACGCGCAGGTCGCCGGTCCCACCACGATGCGCGCGACAAGCAAACGCGCCGACGGACCACCCGCCGCCAGCGCGGCCGCTTCGGCGACGGACGAGATCCCCATGTGCCGCCGCACGCGCTCCGAGTGCGTTACCGTGCGCGCGTCGACGGCGGCGAGATCGGCGGCCTGCACCAGCACAAGATGCACGCCGAGCGCAGCTGCCGCTGCGGCGATGCCGGGCTCGGCTTCCTTGGCCTTTGCGGTTGCGATCAGGTCGAGCGATGTCGCGCCAAGTCCGCTCTCCGTCAGCGCGGCCGCGATCGCGGCCGCGATCTCGGCCGCCGCAGCTCCTTTGCGGCATCCGACGCCGGCGATGATCATCGCTTGACGAAGCTCCATTGGGTGATCGGCATTGCCGGATGCCAGCCGGTTTTGCCGCCGATCGGTTCGGCGCGCGCAATGGCGATGCGGGTGAGATCGCCGCCGAGCGCGGCGTGCCGCGCGATCAGCAATGTCTCGGTCTCAAGCGTCACCGCGTTGACGACGAGGCGGCCGCCATGGCGCAGCGCCGTGGCGCATTGATCGAGCACGCCCGGTTCGCCGGCGCCGCCGCCGATGAAAATCGCGTCCGGTGCGGCGAGGCCTGCGAGTGCCGCCGGCGCCTGACCGTGAACGATCTCGAGGCCGGGCACCCCGAGCGCGGCGGCGTTGCGTGCAATCCGGCCGGCGCGTTCGGCGCGCGCCTCGACCGCGATCGCCCGCAGCGACGGATCGGCCAGCATCCATTCGATCGCAACCGAACCGGCGCCGGCGCCAATGTCCCATAGTCGCTCGCCCCGCCGGGGTGCCAGCGCTGAGAGCGTGAGCGCGCGGACCTGCCGCTTGGTGATCTGACCGTCGTGCTCGAACAACGCGTCGGGCAGGCCCGGTGCGCGCGCGATGATGCGCGCACCGTCGGATGCGACCACGTCGATCGCAATCGTGTTGAGCGGATCGACCTCGGTGAAGTCGAACGCCGCGGCCGTGGCATGACGCACGCGCTCGCGCGCGCCGCCCAGCGCCTCCAGCACGGTCAGCCGGGATGCGCCAAACCCAGCCTCGGCCAGGAGGCGGGCGAGCGCGGCCGGCGCGTCGCCGTCGGTGGTGAGCGCAAAAATGCGGGCCTGCGGTTGCAGGTGCGGGCGGATCAGATCGAGCGAACGGCCGTTGAGCGCAACCAGGGTCGTGTCCGCCAAGGACCAGCCGAGCCGGGCGGCCGCGAGGCTGAAGGCGGACGGCGCCGGTACCGTCAGTATTTCCTCGGCCGCCACCCGCCGGGCCAGTAAAGCCCCGATTCCGTAGTGAAACGGGTCCCCGGAGGCCAGCACGCAGACCTGGCGGGGGCGTTCCGCCACCACGTCGTCGACCGCCCGGCCAAACGGGCTCGGCCAGGGACGCGCCGCCCCCCGGACCAGGGAGGCGGCGAGCCGCAGGTGGCGCTCGCCCCCGAACACGATCTCCGCGCGTGAAATCAGGTCCCGGGCTACCGGGCTCAACCCTACAATGCCGTCCTCGCCGATGCCGACGATGGACAGCCAGCGGTGTGGCGCGGCATTCTCACGTAAAACGGGGTCGGCAGACGCCATGCAACGTATCCTCATCCTCGGCGGAACCGCGGAAGCGCGCCAGCTCGCGCAAGAACTCGCGGGCCGCGAGGATTTCACGGTAACCCTTTCGCTCGCGGGCCGAACCGCGGCGCCGGCGCCGCAGGGCGTCCCGGTGCGTGTCGGCGGGTTCGGCGGCAGCAAGGGCCTTGCTAAATATCTCGCGGCCGAGCGCATCAACGTTCTGATCGACGCGACCCACCCTTATGCCGCGACCATGTCCGATAGCGCCGCCCGCGCGGTTCAATTGATCGACGTGCGGCTGCTGGCGCTGCGCCGCCCGCCCTGGGTCGCGGTCGAAGGCGACCGCTGGACCGAGGTCGCAGACGCACAGCACGCCGTCACGGCACTCGGCCAGGATCCGCGGCATGTCTTTCTGACCTTGGGCCGCCAGGAGCTTGGCCCGTTCCGGCAGGCTCCGCAGCATCATTACCTGATCCGCAGCGTCGATCCGATCTCGCCACCGCTGGCGGTGCCGCACGCGACCTACTTGACCGCTCGCGGGCCGTTCACCGAGGCCGACGACCTCGCCTTGCTCAAGGAGCACAGCATCGACGCGGTCGTATCGAAGAACAGCGGCGGCCCCGCCACCTACAGCAAGATCGCCGCAGCGCGCGCGCTCGGGATCGAGGTGATCATGATCACCCGGCCGCAGCTCCCGGAGATGCCGTCGGTCGACACGGTCGAGGCGGTTCTGGACTGGCTCGCTCACGCCGAGACCTCTTGACCGATGCGCGGCGTATAGACGAGCGGCGAGCGCCCCGGTCGCTCGATCAAACGTGTCTGCGCGCTGCCCACGATCACAAGCGTTGCCATATCGGCGACGGACGGATCCGCCTTTGCAATAGACGTGATGTTCACATGCTCGTCCGGGCGGCCGACGGCGCGGCCGAAGATCACCGGCGTCGTATCCGGCAGGTGGGCGCGCAGCCGCTCGAACGCCTTGCCGAGCTGCCAGGGGCGGGCGCGCGATACCGGATTATAGAGCGCGATGACAAAACCGGCGTTGGCGGCGGCATCGAGCCGTCGCTCGATCACGTCCCACGGTTTGAGATTGTCCGAGAGCGAGAGCGCGCAGAAGTCATGTCCGAGCGGCGCGCCGACGCGGGCCGCTACCGCCAGCATGGCGGTGATGCCGGGGACGACCGCGACCTCGAGCGCGCGCCAGGCCGGGGGACCCGCTTCGATTTCGGCGCAGACCGCCGCCGCCATGGCGAACACGCCCGCGTCCCCGCCGGAGACAAGCGCGACCCCCGCACCATCGGCCGCGTGACGTAGCGCCGCCTGGGCGCGGGCGCCTTCTTCCCGGTTATCGGACGGATATCGCGCCTGTCCGGGAACCGCCGGGACCCGCCCCAGATAAGGACCGTAGCCGTACAGTGCCTGCGCCTCGGCAAGGGCCGCCGCGGCCTCCGGCGTGACTTGGTTTGGTGCCCCGGGACCGATTCCGATGACGGTCACGCGTCCGCTCACGGCGCCTTCTCCCAGCCGGGCACCAACACGATCGCAAAATACGGCGCTGTGTCGTCCGTCTTCTCTATCAGCGGCAGCATGACGGCGTTGCCCATGGTCGCACGCTCAATATAGATGGCACGCTTGAGCCGTCCGGTGCGCTCGAGCGCCGTGCGAACCTTGGCGAGGTTGCGGCCGATTTTCATGATCACGACGGCGTCCGCGTCGGCGAGCCTGCGCTCGAATTCGCTGGCCGGCAGCGTCGCGGGCAGGACAACAAACACATCGTCGCCCTGCGCGATCGGCATTGCCGCCTCCGACCAGCCCCCGGACATCCCGGTGACACCCGCCACGATCTCGGTCGGATAGCGCCGCGCCAGGCGCACGTGCAAATGCATAAATGACCCGTAGAACAGCGGATCGCCTTCGCAGATCACCGCAACCGTGCGCCCCGCGTCGAGATGCGCGGCGATGGCCGTAGCGGCCTCGTCGTAGAACGCGCGCATCGCATTGCGATAGGCGTCGCAGTCCTTCGCGACCTCGGTGGTCATCGGATAGCGCAGCGCCAGTTCTTCGGTTCCGGCGCGCAGGTGCTCGGCCGCGATCGTGCGCGCGTTGCCGGCGCTGCCGTTCCTGGCAAAGTGCGCGACCAGATCGGCGTCGTGCAGCGCGCGCACGGCTTTGAGTGTCATCAACTCGGGATCGCCGGGGCCGACCCCGACCCCGATCAGTCGTCCGCTGTTGGTGATCTCGCTCATGACGTCGGCCGCGCCAATGCGTTGACCGCGGCGGCCGTCATGGCACTTCCGCCAAGACGCCCGCGCACGATCAGGAACGGAATGTTGTGCGCGCCGCGCGCCAGCGCGTCCTTTGACTCGGCGGCGCCGACAAACCCGACCGGCATGCCGATAATGGCAGCCGGGTGCGGGGCGCCGGCGTCGAGCACCTCCAGCAAATGAAAGAGCGCGGTCGGCGCGTTACCGATCGCGACCAGCGCGCCCTTGAGCCGATCCGCCCACAGCTCGAGGGCCGCTGCCGAACGCGTGGTACCAAGTCGTTGCGCGAGCCCCGATACGCGCGGGTCGTTGAGGGTACAGACGACGTCGTTTCGTGCCGGCAGGAACCGGCGGATGATGCCGTGCGCGACCATCTCGGCGTCGCACAGGATCGGTGCGCCGCCGTCAAGCGCGGTGCGGGCGGCAGCGACGAAATCGGGAGCAAACGTAATCTCTCTCGCGGCTTCCACCAGTCCGCAGGCGTGGATCATGCGAACCGCGATCACCGCCTCATCGTCGGAGAAACGCGCGAGGTCCGCCTCCGACCGGATGATCGCAAACGAGCGTTCATAGATCGCGGCGCCATCGCGCAGGTAATTATATGGTTCACGCATGCGCGGCCTCGCCCGGTGCGACGCGTGCGAACTCGGACGCGATGTCTGCCGGATTAACGTAGGCGTTCGGCACCGCGCGAGCCGAGCCATGGTGGACGATCCCGCAGCCGCGCTCGGTCCCCACGATGGTGAGCGCTGCAGCCCCGGGATGCGCGCAGCCCTTGCGGCAGCCCGACACGTGAACCGCAATTCCGCGACTCGGCAATTGCGCAAGCCCTGCGATTTGCGCCGCGAGCGCACGCGACGCGATCAATCCGGACCCGCACGCGGGCCTGCCGGGACAGGCGACGATCCGCCGGCGTGGATCATCTGCCCGCACGATGAAGTCGAGCCGTTCGGCCTCGCGCGCCAGCGTGACGGCGTCTGTTTGGCGAACGCCGATCAATAATACGGAACGGTCGGGCGCCGGGCGCACTACGCTGACCCCGCGGTCGGCCGCGGCGCGAACCAAATCCGTCAGGACATCGGCGCGTGCGTGTCCGAACGCGAGCGCGACCCCAAGCGCAAACCGATCGTCACGCAGCGGATGCAAGCCGATGATCTCCGGCGCCGGCCGCGGCTGCGGCCGTGAGACGTCGCGCCGCAGGCAGGACCGATTCTGGAATGCCGCGAGCCCTTCGCTCCGCAACAGGTCCGCAGCGCGCGCATCGCCGCGCGCCGCGATCGCGCGCAGCAGGTCAAGAACGACATCGACCGCGCCGGAGGTCGGGATCGATCCAAGCGGCGTCGCTGTTGCGGCGTCACCCGCCAGCGCAACCTGGAAGCAAGGGCCGCCGTTTGTGTTGATCGCCCGCAGCCGCACGTCGGCAGCCAGCGCGTCGAGATGCAGCGTGCCGCCGTCATCGACGATCACCGAGACTTTGGGGGCGAGCGTTAATCCTGCGGCATCGATGGCGGCTCGCAAGGCCGCGGCGATCTCGGATGCGTCGACCAGCGCCGCCGGATCGCTAACCAGGGGATTGGTGATGATCGGGAGGCCCTGCACGGCAATGCCAAGCTGCTCGGTGTCGGCCGCGAACAGCGGCGCGGATTGCGCCGACAGACCGCGCACCTGCAAGCTGCCGCGCGCGCTCACCTCGATGGTGCCGTTGCCATGCCGCTCCGCTGCCGCGCAGAACGCGATGAAGCGCGCGGGCGTGACGCGGTCTGCCGGTACGAACCGGGCCAGCAGCCCGTCGCCGGTCTGCATCGGCGTGAACAAGGTCGGGCAGACGCCGCGGCTCGCGCTCATGGCACCGCTTCCGCACGTCGCAGCAGATCGGCGCCGAGGTCATTGCGGCGTGGGTGCCAAAGCCCGAGCCGGCGCGCGGCCTCGAGCCGGTCCGCGATGACGCGGGCCGCGTCGGCATTTTCACGCTCCAAGAACGCGCGTACGGCCTGATCGCCGAGATAGGCATCGTACACGAGGTCGAACAACGCACTGTCGACTGCGCCGGTTGCGTGGGCGAACAGAACAAGCCGGTCGACGGTTTCGGCCAATTCCGCAGCCCCGCGCGCCCCGTGACGCATCTGGCCGGCAATGAAACGCGGGTTGACGCGGCCGCGCACCAGCCGCGCGAGCGCGGAGGCGAGCGGCCGTGCGCGCGGACGCTGCGGATCAGCCGCGTCGAGTATGATCAGATCGACCGCGCGGCCAAGCAATGCCGCGGCCGACGCAAACCCGCCGACGAACGCTGCGTCCTCGGCGCCTTCGAGGAGATCGCGGCCGGGATCGTCCGTGCCGTGGATCAACAAATCCGAACTGGCGACACGGTCGGCGAATGCGCCCGGTAGCGCACTGCTGTTGCCGTCCGGGCCGCCGTAGCTGTGCGACGTCGCCGCGAGATAGGCCGAGCCGATTGCGGCACGATCGGCGTCGCGCATCAACAAATCCTCAACCCCCGCCCCGTAGGCGCCGGGCGCCGTGCCAAAGATGCGCGCGAGCTCGCGACCATCACCGCGCCGGGCAGCTGCGAGCGGATTTTCGTCGTCGTTCTCCTGGCGCGCCGCGACCGCCTGCACGGCTGCGTCGATGAGCGCGATCTGACCGGGAAAGAGATCGCGAAAGAGCCCGGAAATGCGAAAGGTCACGTCGACACGCGCCCGCCCCAGGGTGGCGGTCGGAAGCACCTCGATCCCGGTAACTCGCGCCGTCGCCGGATCCCAGATCGGCCGGCAGCCCATGAGCCAAAGACCTTGCGCGATCTCCTCGCCGCCGGTGCGTAGCGTCGCGCTGCCCCACAGGTCGATCACCAGCGCGCGCGGCATCTCGCCGTGCGTTTGCAAATGATTGCGCAGCACCTCGTCGGCTGCGAGCCGGCCGAAATCGAGCGCCGTCTGCGAGGGCAGCGTGCGCGGATCGGCGGTGAAGAGGTTGCGGCCGGTCGGCAGCACGTCGCGGCGTCCGCGCGCGGGCGCGCCGGCGGGTCCGGGCGCAACACGGCGGCCGTCGAGCGCGCCAATCAGCGCGTCACGCTCTGCCTCGGCGCTTGCTACCCATGCCGGATCTTCCGGGGTCGTTTGATCTGATCGGCGGCCGTACACGTGCAAGCCGTCTTTGATCGCGAGGTCCTTTAGATCACACAGCCACGCGTCGATCTTGCGCAATGCCTCGTCGGGCGCGGCGTCGCGATCAACACCGGCTTCGCGCGCGAGCCCGCCCCGGTCCGCGGTTTCGACGATTAGCCGTGCCAGCCGCGCGCGCCGCTTGCGATCGAGTCCGTCGGCTTGGGCATATTCGTCGACCAGCCGTTCGAGCTCGCGCATCTCGCCGGTAAGGCCGTTCGCCATCAGCACCGGTGGCAGGTGACCGATGGTGACCGCCGCGATCCGGCGCTTGGCCTGCGCGGCTTCGCCCGGATTGCTGACAATGAATGGATAAACAACGGGGAGGGGACCGACCAGCAGTTCCGGATAGCACGACGGCGTCAGCGCCACCGCCTTGCCGGGAAGCCATTCGAGGGTGCCGTGCGCGCCCATGTGCACGACTGCGTCGACTTTGGCACGCTGGCGCAGCCAGAGGCCGAACGCGACCAGCGCATGGCGCGGCGGCAACGACGGGTCGTGATAATCGGCGCGGCGTTGATCCGCGCGCCCACGATCGGGCGGCAGCGCGACCAGCACATTGCCGAACGCGCGCGCCCTGAAGCGAAACGCGTCCGCGCGTACAT
>DATIPA010000224.1:0-9903 GCA_035472475.1 Xanthobacteraceae bacterium
GTGATTAGGCCCAATCCGGCAGAGAGGTCAAATGCAACCAGCGCAAAAGGCACAGGGGCAATACGTCGTAAACACTAGCGTGGGGCCACGAGCTTGCGCTGCACGCGTTGATCGAAGCGTGCAACGTTGACGACCACGCGCTGATGCATGCCGTCGCCGATCGGTTCCAGATCGTCGCGCGCCTCCACCCGGAACGACAGAGTGCGACCCTCAATCGCAATCAACTCGGCGATCGCCCGCACGCGCATTCCCACAGGGGTCGCGGCGAAGTGGCGAACATCGAGATGGATACCGAGACTCTGATGGCCGGTCGGCAGGAGGCGTTCGACGGCGGCGAGCGCCGCGGCCTCGATCACGTTGATCATGACCGGCGTTCCCAAGACCGGGACCAGTCCACTGCCGATGCTCGGCGCTGTGTGCTGAGATCCAACCAAGAGATCAGCTGTTCCCGTAAGCCCGGGCGTCAATTGCGATAAATCGACCATGATGCAGCTCCTGGCGGGTTCAGTGGCGGCGCCTCAAGGCGTCCCGCGAAGGTTGTTGGCCATGACCCGCGTATAAAGCTCTTCGATTTCATTGACCGCACGCGCCGGCGAGAACGGACTGAGCTCATATGTGAAGCGCCGGCGCCCTGCCGCGTTGGCCTCCACCAGCGCCTCGGCGAGCGCCGCATCCGACGCGTCGTCGATCCATCGCGTGCGCGGGTCGGAGACGAACTCGCGCGGTCCTTGGGTACGGGTGAGGACGAGCGGACAGCCCGCCGCCATCGCTTCCAGGATCGCAATTCCGAAGGGCTCGAAGCGTGCCGCGCTGACGTAAGTGTCGAACGCCCGGTAGAACGGCGCCACATTCGCTTGTGCGCCGGCGAGGACGATCCGCGTGTCGGCTGACGCGAGCTCGCGCAGTGCCTCCCGCTGCGGCCCGTCGCCGACGATCACCAGGCGGACGGGCTCTTGGCCCTTTGGGAATGCCCGGCGGAACCCGCGAATGAGCGCGTCCATGCCCTTCTCCGGGACCAGGCGTCCCACGCTGCCAAACACAAACCCGGGATCATCCGCGCGCCACCCTCGGCGCAAATCCGCAACCACATCGGTGGTCGCTGCGTCGAGCGCATCCGCCACCGCGCCAGGCAGCCAGTTTCGAACGACCGTGACTGACCCGGCGAAATCCGCCGGCACGGTTTTGCGTTGCCAGTCGGCGATGCAGATCAGTCCATCGCACGCGCCGTATTCGGGCGCGCTGAAATTGAGGTGCAGGGTTGCAACATGCGGAGTCCCGCGGCGGCGGGCGACGCCTCCGATCCGGCGCGCCGCCGGATCAAGATGGGTGTGCACAATGTGCGGCCGAAGGCGGTGCATCAGGATCTGCGCGAACGGGCGGTGCAGAACCGCGGGCAGCGCACGCGGGATGGCGCTTAGCCGCATTCGGCCCGGCGCGGGCGAGGATGCCTGCGCGGCCTGGCTGCGCAGCGCCAGTGTGCAGTCGGAGGTATTGCCGAGGGTGACAATCGCAACGTCATGCCCGCGGCGCGCCTGCTCGCGCGCAAGTTCACCACAGTAGCGCTCGCTGCCGTAGAAGCCTTCGCTCAACACCGCATGCAGGATGCGCAAACGCACTCACTTGCGCTTACGGGGCGCGACCTTGCCGCGCGATGCGCGGGCGGGGGATCGTGCCGGGCGCGCGGCACGGCGTGTGCGGGTCGCGCGGGCGGCCTTGGCGGGCAGGATGGCGACCGCTTCGGTCTCCAGCAGCGCGCCTTCGCGCGCCAGCTTGGAGATTTGGATGGTCGTGCTTGCGGGCGGATGTTGGGTGTTGAGGTAGCTGTCGCGCACCTCGCGAAAGATCGGCAATTGACCGAGGTCGGTGAGATAGTTGTTGAGCTTGACGACATCGGCGAAGGTCGCCCCGACCGCCGCCAGCGCGTGTTTGAGGTTCTCGAACGTCTGCCTGGCCTGAGCTCGGAAGTCGCCGGGGGCTCCCGCCACGTTGCCGGCTGCGTCAAGGCCGAGTTGTCCCGCGATGTAGACGATGCGGCCCGGCGTCGTCGCCTCGACGACGTGGGTATAGCCGGGCGGCTTGGAGATCGTCGGTGGATTGATGAAGCGCGTGCTCATAAATGCCTCCCCAAAATGATTTGGCGGCCCGGAGTATAGACAGGACTAAAGAGCGTGAAAGCCCGCGCGACCATTGGCTCTCCTCGCCAGCGCGCGGGCCAGCAGCCGGCGCCGCCACGACTACCGCATGGCGCCGCGGCCGCTTGGTTGAGCGGGACCAGCTGTCGCTCCGGCGGTCGCGGACACCGGTCTGGGACCGGGTCCAATGCATTTTCCTGCCGAGTGTTGCAGCCATTCACTAGTCGGGTCCCCGAGTGTCGGGTTACCAAAGGAGTCCACGGGGCGACTGTCAGTGCCGGACCTTCGGTCAAACATCCGCAGTGATCGCAGCTGGGGCGTCGTAGCGGCGCTGGTGGCGGCAATCGGCGTTGTGGCGGCCGTCGCGCCCGCCTCCGCAGGCATTCTGGATTTCCTGTTTGGCGGCATTGGTGGCGGGCAGCCACAGCGGGCTTCCGTCCCTGCGCCGCAATCGGGGTTGCCGTTCCCGTTCTTCGGGCCGCCCAACGCGACGATCAACGTCAACCCGTCTGTCGGGGGTGGCCAATACGTCGCCTATTGCGTCCGGCTGTGCGACGGCCGCTATTTCCCGTTGCAGCGCAGCATTGTCGAACAGTCCACCCTGGTTTGCCAAAACCTGTGCCCGGCGGCCAAGACCAAGGTCTTGTTCGGCACCGAAATCGCGTCTGCGGTCGCGGTCGACGGGACCCCTTACGCGCGGTTGCCGAACGCCTTTGCCTATCGGGAAAAGATCGTCCCGGCCTGCAGCTGCAACGGGCGTGACTCCTTCGGCATGGCAACCATGAAGATCGAAGACGATCCAACGCTCGAACCGGGCGATCTCGTTTCGACCAAAGGCGGCCTCGTCCGCTACACCGGTTACAGCAAACAGATGTTCACGCCGGTCGAGCAGCCGCAAAAAGCCGGCAAGCGCCAAGTCAGCGGCCAGTTCTCACCGCGGCTAACGCGGTAGCACCGCTTCAATTGATCCCTTCGCATCCGGGATTACGCGGTCGCCGCGCGTGATCGTTCCGCCCGTGATCACTTCCGCATACACCCCGCAGTCGCCGTGGCCGAAGCGGCGCAACAGAGTTTCGGGAATCGCCAGGTCGCGGACGCCCGTGCACGGATCAACGTTGGTGGCGGCGCAGCGTACAATGCGTTTCACCACCCTGAGCCTCGCCGTGGGCCCGATCGTAAGCTCCTGGTCGAGCAGATCGAATTCCCGCCACGGTGTCCAACCTTCGACGTAGAGGTTAGCGCGGAACCGGAGCGGGTCGACCGGCGCCCCGACTGCTCGTGCAAGTTCTGTAACCGATGCCAGGTTGATGATCGACACAACCTTGCGCGCGACGTCAGAGAAGCTGTGGCCGGGCGCGTGCAGGACCTTCGGTGGCCCGCGCAGGTCCGTGGCGCAAAACTGGGTAAAGAACGCCTCGATCGCAGTCCGACCGGCAGCGGTACGCAGATCGCCCCGCACGGTCTCGCCGTCGCCGGCGCGGGCCGTCAGCGTTTGGGTCGTTTGATCGAACTGCGTGGACAGGGCGGCCAGGCGCTCGTTCTTCATCAGCATGAGGAAACGCTGCTTAGGAAAATAGGCGGGCGCCGAGGGGTCAAAGCCCGAGGGTCCGTTTTCGATCGCATAGGCGCGGTCCGCCGGCAGCGTGTGCCCCCTGGCGAGCACGACCGATTGGAGATACTCTGCCGACAATCCTTTGACCGGATAGCGATAGATGCCTTGAACCTGCGCGGTTGCGGTCATTGTCCGTGTCTCACAATCCCTGTCTTGGGCGAAGAGCCGAACGGACGCAAGGCCGCGCAAGACGGCGCGATTTGGCTCTCGGACCCCTTTCGCGCGCGGGATCGATCTCCCACATGTGGCCTGCCGCCGGACTTAAGCCGCGGCCGGGCCTTGATGGACATCGAGGCCAGGGCGACAATTTCCCAAGACGATGCGCCGGCCGTGCCAACTGGGCGGACGGGGCAGGCCGAGGAGCTTGTAATGAATATCGAAAAGTACACCGACCGCGCTCGCGGTTTTATCCAATCTGCCCAGACCCTGGCGTTGAATGAGGGTCACCAGCAATTCACCACCGAACATCTTCTCAAGGTCCTGCTCGACGATCCGGAAGGGCTTGCGGCCGGTCTGATCGACCGGTCCGGCGGCAATTCGCGGGCCGCACTCAAGGCAGTCGAAGACGCCTTGCGCAAACGGCCGAAGGTTCACGGCGGGGGTGCAGGTCAGCTCTACCTCGACGCCGGCTTGAGTCGCGTCTTCACGGCAGCCGAGAAGATGGCGGACAAGGCAGGCGACAGCTTCGTGACCGTGGAGCGACTGTTGCTGGCGCTCGCCGTGGAAAAAGATACCGAAGCCGGCAAGATCCTCGCGAGCGCTGGAGTAACCGCCCAGAATCTCAACGCCGCCATCGAGGCGTTGCGCAAGGGCCGTACCGCCGACAGCGCCTCGGCCGAGAACGCCTATGATGCGCTCAAGAAATATGCGCGCGATCTCACCCAGGCCGCCCGCGAGGGCAAAATCGATCCGGTGATCGGGCGTGACGAAGAAATTCGCCGCACCATCCAGGTCCTCTCTCGCCGCACCAAAAACAACCCGGTCCTGATTGGCGAGCCCGGTGTCGGAAAAACCGCAATCGTAGAAGGCTTGGCCCAGCGCATCGTCAACGGCGACGTGCCGGAAAGCCTGCAAGACAAGAAATTGCTAGCGCTCGACATGGGCGCGCTGATCGCTGGTGCCAAATATCGCGGCGAGTTCGAAGAGCGTCTCAAGGCCGTCCTTCAGGAAGTGACATCATCCGACGGCGGCATCATCCTGTTCATCGACGAGATGCATACGCTGGTCGGCGCCGGCAAAGCCGACGGTGCCATGGATGCTTCAAACCTGCTCAAGCCGGCGCTCGCGCGCGGCGAGCTGCATTGCATCGGCGCGACCACGCTCGACGAATACAAGAAGCATGTTGAGAAGGACGCGGCGTTGGCGCGGCGCTTCCAGCCGGTCTACATCAGCGAGCCGACCGTCGAAGACACGATCTCGATCCTGCGCGGACTGAAGGAGAAATATGAAGCGCATCACGGCGTGCGCATCACCGATTCTGCGCTGGTTGCCGCCGCGACTCTGTCGCATCGCTACATCACGGACCGTTTCCTGCCCGACAAGGCCATCGACCTAATCGACGAGGCGGCTGCCCGGCTCAAAATGCAAATTTCCACCAAGCCCGAGGAGCTTGATGCGATCGATCGCGAGATCGTCCGGCTCAAGATCGAGCAGGAAGCGCTCAAGAAAGAAACCGACGCGGCTTCGAAGGATCGCCTCAAGAAGCTCGACAAGGAGCTGGCGCAGCTCGAGCAAAGGTCGGCGGAGCTGACCAGCCGCTGGAAGAGCGAAAAGGACAAGCTCTCCGAGGCGCAGAAACTCAAGACCGAGCTCGATCAGCTACGCGTGGAACTCGCCAATGCACAGCGGAGGGGCGAGTACCAGAAGGCTGGTGAGCTTGCCTATGGCCGTATTCCCGAGCTCGAGCGCAAGCTCAAAAAGGTCGAGGAGACCGAGGGCAAGGGCGCCATGGTCGAGGAAGCCGTCACCGCCGACCACGTCGCGCAGGTCGTGTCGCGGTGGACCGGCGTCCCCGTCGACAAGATGCTCGAAGGCGAGCGCGACAAGCTCCTGCGCATGGAGGAGAGCCTCAGCAAACGCGTCATCGGCCAGGAAGAGGCTGTCAAAGCGGTTTCGACCGCGGTGCGGCGCGCGCGCGCCGGCCTGCAAGATCCCAATCGGCCGATCGGATCATTCATGTTCCTCGGGCCGACCGGCGTCGGCAAGACCGAGCTCACCAAAGCGCTCGCTGAGTTCCTGTTCGACGATGAAACCGCGCTCATTCGCATCGACATGTCGGAATACATGGAGAAGCACTCGGTGGCGCGGCTGATCGGCGCGCCGCCGGGCTACGTCGGCTATGAGGAAGGCGGCGCTCTCACCGAAGCGGTGCGGCGGCGCCCCTACCAGGTCGTGTTGTTCGACGAGATCGAGAAGGCCCACCCTGATGTGTTCAACGTCCTGCTGCAAGTGCTCGACGACGGGCGGCTCACCGATGGCCAGGGGCGAACTGTCGATTTCCGCAACACGCTGATCGTCATGACCTCGAACCTCGGCGCCGAGTTCCTGGTCAACCAGCCCGAAGGTCAGGACTCAGACGCAGTGCGCGATCAGGTGATGGCGGTGGTACGCGCGGCGTTCCGGCCGGAGTTTCTCAACCGCATCGACGAGATCATCCTGTTCCACCGGCTCAAGCGCGCGCAGATGGGCCGCATCGTCGAGATTCAGATCGGGCGGCTGCAGAAGCTCCTGGACGATCGCAAGATCAAGCTTGTGCTCGATCCGTCTGCGCGCGATTGGCTCGCCGAAAAAGGTTACGAACCCGCCTACGGGGCGCGTCCGCTTAAGCGCGTGATCCAGAAGTACCTGCAGGATCCGCTTGCCGAAATGCTTCTCGCCGGCGCCATCAAGGATGGCGAGACTGTGCGCGTCTCTGCCGGTAAGCAGGGCCTTTCGTTCAATGGCAAGGCGGTGGCGCAGGCGGCGTAGGACCGTCTGCTGTCGCTAACGACCGTTTGATGCAATGCGGGGGGCGGATGTGCCGGGTCGCTGCACCATGATGCTGTCGATCCGCTCGCGTTCCTTGTCGAAGTTCGCGAGCACCGCGCCTTCGAGGGCACGACCGCGCGGCAGCTTGATGCGCATCGGATCGACAAAGCGCCCGTTGACGAGGATTTCGTAGTGCACGTGGGCTCCGGTCGAAAGGCCGGTTGAGCCGATGAAGCCGATGACTTGTCCCTGGCGCACGCGGGTGCCAGGCTGCATACCCCGGGCGAATGCGGTCATGTGGCCGTATGCGGTCTCGTACCCGTTGTTGTGCTTGATGCGGATGTACTTGCCGTAGCCGCCTTCCCATCCCGCTTTCTCGACGACGCCGGTGCCGGAGGCAAAGATCGGCGTGCCCATGGGGGCCGCCCAGTCAACGCCGGTGTGCATCTTGGTGTAGCCGAGGATTGGGTGATTGCGGGCGCCGAAGCCCGACCGCATGATGGCGTTCGCGACCGGCTTGCGCACCAGAAACTTGCGGGCGCTTTTGCCGGACTCGTCATAATAATCGACCAGGCCGTCGTCGCCGGTCTGATAGCGGTAGAATTTTCTCACTTCGCCGCCGATCGTCAGCGATGCATAGAGCACGTCGGCTTTGCTGTCGGGATTTTCGTCTTCGCCGACGTAGAGCACTTCAAACGAATCGCCCGGCTGAGTCTTGCGCTGGAAATCGACATCGTAGGAGTAGACGCGGATCAAGTCCGCGATCACTGGCCGCGGAATCTGGCTCCTTAGCGCGCTTTCGTAGATGCTCTGGTAAAGACGCACGCCGCTGCCGTCGTCCTCTTCATCGGGGTCATCCGCCGCGGCGGTCGGAGCTTCGGCGCTTTGCACGTCAACCGGCACGTATTTGCCGAGATCGGACAGCGCGACGACCGCTTCGATCCCGGCGTCGCCAACCACGATCACGCGCACCGGTTGGGGCCGCCCGCCCGTCGGCGAGATCAACACGCGCAGCTTCTGTCCTTCTTTGAGCCCGCCGTCCTTGGCGCGCGGTCCGAGCACCGCGGCGATCGCCTTGATGTCGCCTGGCGTGGCGCCGATGTCGCGCAAAATCGACGTAGCGGTGTCACCCTTCTTGACGGTGATCAGCTTTTCATTGGCGAGCGCGCTGGCTTGAGCGGCGGTCTTGGCCAGCATCGTGACGTTCTCCGGCACGATGCGCATCTCAAACCCGGCGTAGAGATCGAGCCCCTTGCCTTCGCCCGTTGCCGCATAGGCCAATCGGCCATCGCCCGGCAATCCGGCGACCGTATAGCGCGCCGCATCGGCGCCGGCGAAATTGGTCACCGAGCGCACCACTGCGGCGGCATCCTCGGGTGATACCGCGGCGGCGATGCGAACGCGTGGCAGCAGTGCAACGAGGTCGCGCGTAACGAAAGAGACTTCGGCGTCGGGCTCGGCCGCGGCTGCGGCTGCGTCAGCGGCGGCGGGCGCGCCAACGTCGCCCAACATTTTTTGCGGATTGAACTGGGGAATATTGGCGGACAGATCCGTTACGCTGAGCGACAGGTTGGAGACAACGCGCGTGTAGGGCCGCACGCGCAAAATTTCGCGGTCGCCAACGCGCGATGCGGTCGTGACCTTGATCACCGTGCGGCTGGCGTTCGTCTCTGCAGGACTCGGCAGTCGATCGGCTTTACGAATGGCCGCGACGATGCGTTCGCCAAAACCGCCGAGCGAACCGCGCAGCGCGGTTTCCAGTCGCTCCGGCATGCTGGCGAAATTGGCTTCGCCATCGAGGGCTGCAAAAACGGCGCCGCCCATCAGGGCTGCGCCGCAAAGACCGGTCAGGATTGTTCCGCTGAACCATTGCACCGACACGCGCCGGCGATCGACGGTCGGAGCGGCGCCGTCAACAGACAGCGGCGCCTCGTCGCCGAGTTCCGTCGTGGCATTCCATCCGAATGCGCCACGCAGCCTGCCGTGTTCCAAGGTTTAGTCCCCCCCCCCCGTCGTGCTTCACCAGCCGATGGAGACTGGTGCCGGTTTGCCCCAAATCCGGTGCCTCGATGCCCTCGGGCCGCATGGCGGCCGAAGGCACGATGCTGTGCTCGCCTGAAGCAGTCGATGACCCCGTTCATCTCCCCCGCAGCCAACGATTTTTCTCGTTGGCCTGGGTTGCTGCTCGCCGGTAGCAACGCACTCGCACTTAGAGTAAGGACGACGGAAAATTGTGGCCGTTGTGGGACCCCCAAAGGCCTTGCAAATCAAGGCTGCAAACCCCACATATTGCAGTGCAACCGTCACGGCCGATCAGGCTTAATGCTTCGTTACGATGCACGTGATGGGCTCTGTGGAAATCGGGTTTCGCTCGAAAATTTGCAGGACCGGCGGTTGACAAGATAGTCCACCCGGCGCATATAGCCCCGGTTGGCGCGCCGCCGCTCGGCGCGATGGCGCGCCTGCGAAGCTCCTCACTGAATATTCGGTGGCAAAGCTTCCGGCTTAGGTCGGCAGCGGGCGGCTTCGACGCTCTCTGGAGTCCAGAGGGTAGGGGACGTTTCATCGGCCCCGGGCTGTTTGACAAGTGAATCAGAAGAAAGAGAAACGTGGACGGCGGAGTCCTTGCGGGCCGCGTCCTTGCGCCAGTCTTTGGCGGAGGAACGGCCGGACGAGACTTCGGCGGTCGACGTTTCAGGTCAACACTTGATCGCAGACATGCATGTCACGCGAGTGACGTGTGATGGATGTGATCAGTGGGACCTCGTCAAACGTTGTGATCAGCCGGATTGAAGTTCTCATCCAACTTGAGAGTTTGATCCTGGCTCAGAGCGAACGCTGGCGGCAGGCCTAACACATGCAAGTCGAGCGGGCATCGCAAGATGTCAGCGGCAGACGGGAGAGTAACACGTGGGAACATGCCCTTCGGTTCGGAATAACTCAGGGAAACTTGAGCTAATACCGGATACGTCCGTAAGGAGAAAGATTTATCGCCGAAGGATTGGCCCGCGTCCGATTAGCTAGTTGGTGAGGTAACGGCTCACCAAGGCGACGATCGGTAGCTGGTCTGAGAGGATGATCAGCCTCACTGGGACTGAGACACGGCCCAGACTCCTACGGGAGGCAGCAGTGGGGAATATTGGACAATGGGCGCAAGCCTGATCCAGCCATGCCGCGTGGGTGATGAAGGCC
>DATIPA010000225.1:0-32490 GCA_035472475.1 Xanthobacteraceae bacterium
ATCAAGCACAAAACCCTTGAGCTTGTCGGCCGGGATCTGATCGGTCAGGTCCTTGATCGCCTTCTTCAGGCCCTCGGTGGTCTGATCGTTGAACTGGGTGATGCGGATATAGCCGACGTCATCCTCGACCTTCGAGCGCACTGGGCGCACCAGGATGACGTCGCGCACGATCGCAATGTCGAGCGGCTTGTCCACACCCTTGCGCATCACCTTCAGGGTGATCTTGGTGTTCGGCGCGCCGCGCATCTTCTCGACCGCCTGGTTGAGCGTCAGCCCCTGCACCGCTTCGTCGTCCAGATGCGTGATCACGTCGCCGGCGCGGATCCCGGCCTTCGCGGCCGGCGTATCGTCGATCGGCGCCACCACCTTGATAAGCCCGTCTTCCATCGTGACTTCAATCCCAAGCCCACCAAACTTGCCTGTCACCTGGTTCTGCATTTCGTTCAGGCTTTTAGGGTCGAGGTAGCTTGAGTGCGGATCGAGCCCGTTGAGCATGCCGTTGATGGCACCTTCGACCAGCTTCGAATCATCCGGCTTCTCGACGTAGTGCGAACGCACGCGTTCGAAGATGTCACCGAACAGATTGAGCTGGCGATAGGTGTCGCCAACTGCCGCCCGCGCGCTTGTACCAATCCACAACGGCGGCTGAGTGATCAGGACCGTGAGCCCGGCACCGACGACTGCACCAGCGAGAAGCAAAGATGTCTTGCGCATCATCCGCGAACCTTCTTGTCGTTGTCGTTTGTCGCCCACCACGGAGCCGGGTCAACCGGTACTCCGTCTTTTCGAAACTCCACGTAAAGTGCCGGCGGACGCGGGCCGGCGAGCACGGCGGCCACGCCGGTAGCGCCCTCTCCCATGACGGCAACCGGCTCCCCGGTCAATACGAATTGGCCAACGTCGACCGAAATACGGTCCATGCCGGCCACCAGCACGTGGTACCCACTGCCGGCATTCAGGATCAACAACTGGCCGTAGGAACGATACGGCGCCGCGTAGACCACCCATCCGTCGCATGGGGCTGTCACCTGGGCGCCGGGACGGGTCACGATTGTGATCCCCTTTTCGGTGCCACCGACTCCATCGGGTGCTCCGAAACTCTTGGTCTTCACGCCATTCACCGGTAGCGGCAGAAGTCCCTTGGCTGAAGCAAATGCGACCGCGGGACTGAGCCCGCTTGGACCGGCAGCGTTGTCGTCGCTTCGTCGCACGACAGCCCGAGGCGGACGCGCCGCCGCGTCTTGCTCAAGCTTGGTAATCAGGTCTCTGAGGTTGTCGATCTGGCGTCCCAATTGCGCGGCGCGCTGGCGCTCGGCATCCAGAGCAGTGCCGACCTCCGTCTGCCGCTTCTGACGCTCGGCAATGAGCGCTGACATGCGGAGGCGCTCCTGCGACAAAGCCGTAAGATCGGCGGTCAGCTTGCCGCGCTCGGCGCTGATGTCGGCGCGCAGGCGCACAAGGTTCGTCAAGTCGGTGGCAAGCGCCTCCGCTTGGCCGCGCATGTCGGGCAACACGGCGCCGAGCAACATGGCGGCACGCAGCGACTCGAGTGCATCTTCGGGGCGCACGAGCAGCGCGGGCGGCGGCCTGCGGCCTATGCGCTGGAGCGCCGCGAGCACTTCGGCGATGACCGCCCGGCGGCTCTCGAGCGAGACCCGCAGCGCGCGCTCGCTGTCATCCATGGGCTGCAACCGCGCCTCCGCAGCCGCGATCCGATCCTCAACAAGCCGGACACGCCCCGCCGTTTCGACAAGGGCCGCACTGAGCTTCCTACGATCCTCGCCGAGGGTGTTGATCTCGCGCTGCAGCTTTTCTGTAGTCTCGGCCGACTGCTTCTGCGCGCCGCGCAAAAGTTCCAGTTCGCGGTTGCGCTGTTTGAGCGCTTCCGCCGGAGCGGTGCCGGAGGGCGCCGACGTCTGGGCGAGCGCCGGGAGACCCATACCGAAGGCGGCAAGCCCGGCAGCGATCGCGGCCCGACTGGGCGGACAATGCAATGTGAGGGTCATGCCCAATCTGCAAATGCTGCCGTAGAAGATCGTCGTCACGCTCGCTACGCGTTGCGTCACAATCAATCGCAAACGCCGTGCCAAGCCCGGTCTATCGTGGTTATGTAAGACCATAATGAGGCGGCAGCTTGACACGGTCGTGTGATCGAAGCGTTAGCGCACGCGTCGAAAAAAGTGCCGAAAAACGCTATTTTCGCGGCTTTCTCAGGCGCGATGGTAAGGGTGGCCCGATAACATCGTTGCCACCCGGTAAAGCTGCTCCAGCAGCATGATTCGGACGAGCTGATGGGGCCAGGTCGCGGTCCCAAACGCCAGCACCAAGTCGGCACCCCGTGTGAGATCGCCGGCCAGGCCGTCCGCCCCGCCGATGAGAAAATAGGCGCTCGCCCGGCCGTTGTCGCGCCAGCGCATCAGCCGCTGCGCCAACGCCTCGCTGGTAAGCGATTGCCCAGAGGCATCCAGCGCAAGCCGGACATGATCGCCCGACATCAGCGCTGCCAGGGCGGCGCCCTCCTGCGCGATGCGGTCTTCCGGACGGCGCGCCCGGCTCTCCTCGATCTCAACGACCTCGATCGAATTGAAGCCAAGGGCGCGGCAGAGCTTGCCGACACGTTCCCGGTAGCGCTCGGCGAGCTCGCGCTCGGGGCCAGCCTTGAGACGGCCGACCGCGGCCACAACCAGGCGCATCACTCAGGCTCCGGCACCGTTCGCCGGGTCCAACGGGTACCCGCGGCCACCCGACCGAGCGATCAGCTCACCCGTCGCTGATCGTACCCTGATACCCACATCTTCTCCAGACCGTAGAAGGTGCGGACTTCCGGCCGAAACACGTGAATGATGACGTCACCCGCATCGATGAGCACCCAATCGGCGTTCGGCATGCCTTCGACCCGGGTCTTGATGCCGGCCCGGCCGAGATCCTCGATCACCCGATCGGCGATCGAGCCGACATGGCGATTGGAGCGGCCGCTGGATACGACCATGTAATCGCCGATACTGGATTTACCGTGGAGGTCGATGGTGACGATGTCCTCGGCCTTCATATCGTCAAGCTGGGCGAGGACCATTTGGAGTATCTCCTGAGCATCAGGAATCCGCGTGTCAGGATCCGGCTTGGAGACGCGTGCGGGCGTGCTTTGGATGCGTGCCCGAAAGACCAAGGATGTGTTCAGGGGCCCTTCCTTTCGCCTTAGGGCCTCGGGGCTCGCCGAGGCCCGATTCTCAAGATATGCGCAGCTGGTTAACGGAAATCAACCATAGCCCAACGCACCCCCCAATATAAGCACGCGGTGTGCCAGTTTCATGACTCGCGCCGGGCCCGCAAGGCGGTCGAGGAGAGCGGCGATTTGAGCCCGTGTAGAAAGACCCACGCCGGTGGCGACCGATAAGGCAGCGACCACGCCTCCCCTTCGGGAATCCGGGCTCGCGCAAGCGCCTGACCGGCGACGCTCGCGCCCGCGTAGAGGCTCGGACCCAGCCGATCAACCACCGCAAACGGGATCATCGCGGCGATCGCCCGCCATTTCTGCCAACGGTGGAACCCGCGCAAATTGTCTGCACCCATGATCCAAACGAAGTGGACGTCGCGGCAGCGGGACAGGATGTAAGCGATCGTGTCGTAGGTGTAGCGCGTGCCGATCTGAGCCTCGATGGCGCTGACATCAATGCGCGGATGCTGCGTTAAGGCGCGAACCGCAGCGACGCGCCGCTCGAGGGAATCGAGGTGGCGCGTGTCCTTGAGCGGATTGCCGGGCGTAACCAGCCACCAGACCCGGTCGAGACCGATCCGCTTCATGGCGAGGAGACTCGCCGCCAAGTGAGCACGGTGGGGCGGATCGAACGTGCCGCCGAACAGCCCGATCTTCAATCCCGGCGCGTGGGGAGGAAGGACAGCTCGTTCGCGTTTGGGCGCCCGAGACCGTTCACATGTCACGGTCTGATCTGCCCGCTGCCATGGATGCGATACTTGAAGGTCGTCAGTTGTTCGACCCCGACCGGTCCCCGCGCGTGCAGCCGGCCAGTCGCAATGCCGATCTCGGCCCCGAAGCCGAACTCGCCGCCGTCGGCAAATTGGGTCGAAGCGTTGTGCAAGACGATCGCCGAGTCGACGTTGGTAAGGAACTTCTCCGCCGCCGCGCGATCCTGCGTAACGATCGCGTCGGTGTGATGCGATCCGTGACCCTCGATGTGTGCGATTGCGCCGTCGACCCCTTCCACGACTTTGGCGGCGATGATCGCATCGAGATATTCGGTCGACCAGTCAGATTCGCTTGCTGGCTTCACTCGCGGATCAATTTTGCGAGTCTCGGGATCACCGCGCACTTCGCAGCCCGCCTCGAGCAACATGACAACCAATGGAGCGAGATGCGTAGCGGCGCAGGCACGATCGACGAGGAGCGTCTCGGCGGCGCCGCACACGCCGGTGCGCCGCAGTTTGGCGTTGAGCAGGATCGCCTTTGCCATTGCGAGCTCGGCGGCACCGTCGACGTAGATGTGGCAATTGCCGTCCAGATGCGCGAACACCGGAACGTGCGCCTCGGCCTGCACGCGCGCGACCAAACCTTTGCCGCCGCGCGGCACCAGCACATCGATTGCCCCGTCGAGGCCGCGCAACATTTCACCGACGGCAGCGCGGTCGCGGGTCGGCACCAACGCGATCGCGTCGTGCGGGAGGCCGGTGGCAGTCAGCCCCGCGGACAGCGCGCCATGAATCGCGCGCGCGGAGCGAAAGCTCTCCGAGCCGCCGCGAAGAATGACAGCGTTGCCGGCCTTCAATGCCAGTGCGCCGGCATCCGCGGTTACGTTGGGCCGGCTCTCATAGATCACGCCGATAACCCCGAGCGGGACGCGCACGCGTTCGATCCGCAGCCCGTTTGGTCGTGTCCAGGCGTCTATGACGGTCCCGACCGGATCGGGCAGCGCGCGTACGACGCCGACCCCATCCGCCATGGCAGCGACGCGCCTCTCGTCGAGTTGCAACCGGTCGACGAACGCTGAGGTTGCGCCGCCGGTTTTGGCCTCGGCGACATCGTCCGTGTTGGCGTCAAGGATTTCACCTGCCGCGTTCCGGATGGCCGCCGCCATGGCGGCGAGCGCGGCGTCCTTCTGCTCTTCGGGAGCGAGCGCCATCACGCGCGCGGCCGCCTTGGCACGGCGGCCGATGTCGCCCATGATGACCCCGATATCCCCGGAGTTATCAACTGTTTTCAGCGGCGCTGTCACAATCTGACATCCATATGTCACAAGTGTTTCCTAGCATTTTTTATAGCAAGCTGCGAGTTCGCCTGCTTGTCGCGCACTCTTGCAATTTACAGGTAATTGTCCCCGCAATTCTTCCAACGGTTGGGGAAACTTCGGTGCCCGGACACGTTGTCCTCGTCGCTCGTAGCTCTGTAGGAGAGTGATTCATGGCTGTACGCCAACTCCCGAGCCGATTTCCGGTCGGCACCCGTTATGTGATCGAAGGCCACCGCGGCGAAGAGGGTGAACTGTGCGTGGTTTCGCGCAAGATCATCATGCCGAACGGCAAGTCTTTCGATCTCAAGGACGGCGTCAAGATCGGCCGCATCAGCTTCGCCCGGCCGCGCGCCGCCCGGCTCAAGGAGCATCGTCAACGCCAGCGTTCCAATTCGGATTGACGGTCTTACCCCTTGCATTCCTCGCCCGGCGGCGTTTGTTGCAGTCGACGGTGAGGCAAGGGCTGCCGGGTCCATCCTTGCCACGCAAGGGGGCGCCGTTGGCAATCACTCATCAATCGACCATCTACAAGATTTGCCGGCCCGATGAATGGGCGGAGGCCGAACGCGCGGGCGTCTTCCGTGGTTCACCTGACGACAAGCGTGATGGCTTCATCCATTTCTCGACCGCCGTGCAAATTCCCGAAACCGTCGAGAAATACTTTGCCGGCGAGTCTGACCTGGTGCTGGTCGCGGTCGACGCCGCCAAACTCGGTGCAGCGTTGAAATGGGAACCGTCCCGAGGCGGCGCGTTGTTCCCGCACCTCTATGGCGATTTGTCGCTGACCGCCGTGCTTTGGAGCCGTGCGCTGGCCTCGATCACCGATTTCAAACAGCTGGCGCAATAACAGCCGACCTGCGGGTCGGGAACCGCGAGCGGAGCTACGTGCTCACACCAACAATCGCCCGGATTGCAGGTCATCGGCACGCCGCACCGACTGCAGCGCGCATTTGGTATCGTTGTCATCGCTTCATCACCGGCGCCAGTTGCGTCGCGGGTCGAAACAGCGGCTTCCAGAAGCCCGCGTTCCACCCGGCCACGAGCCAGTAGCTGAAGCCGGCCGCAATCCCGGCTGCAACAATGATCTTCGGATCGTTCAAAAACGCATACTCGTCCCGCATTTCGCTCGTTGCCGACCATCCGACCCACGCGGAAAGCCCACCGTTGAGCGCATGATAACTCCACGAGCGAATCGCAAATGTTTCGGCGGTGAGAGCCCCGATCGCGGCCGGCGCCATCATGAATGTTGCGTAGATGCCGATGCCGAACAGCAGCAGGGGTCCTGCCAATACATCGCCCTGTTGTCGCTGATAAAAGCCGGCCAACGTCTGCATTGTACTCCAATGCGCGATGATCAGCGTCGCCACCGCCGCCAGTACGGCGACGAGCGCGCCCAACGGTACGAGCAGAAAACGCAGGATCACGCGGCCGACCATGTCCATTGCTAGTCTGTCATCGCCATGGCGCGCAGTGCCAGACGCTCACGCGCCGAAAGCTTTTCGGTGGCGCTCTTGAGCTGGCCACATGCGGCCAGGATGTCGCGCCCGCGCGGGGTGCGCACCGGCGATGCGAAACCGGCATTGAATATGATCTCAGAGAACTTTTCGATCTGCTCCCAGTCGGAGCATTCATAAGCCGATCCAGGCCATGGGTTGAACGGAATAAGGTTGATCTTGGCCGGGATGCCCTTGAGCAATCTTACCAGCGCCTTCGCATCGGCAAGGCTATCGTTGACGCCCTTGAGCATCACATACTCGAACGTGATGCGGCGCGCGTTGCTGAGCCCCGGATAGTCGCGGCACGCCGCGAGCAACTCACTGATCGGATATTTGCGGTTGAGCGGAACAAGTCGGGCGCGCAGGTCATCGCGCACCGCGTGCAGGGACACCGCCAGCATGACCCCGATTTCCGCGCCCGCGCGCACGATATTGGGGACCACCCCGGAGGTCGAGAGCGTGATCTTGCGCTTGGAAATCCCGATGCCGTCGCCATCGGCCACAATCAGCAAGGCGTCGCGCACCGCGTCGAAATTGTAGAGCGGCTCGCCCATGCCCATCATGACGATGTTGGTGATGAGCCGGCCCCCGTCCGCCCCATGGCTGCGCTGCGGCGTGCGGGCGGTCCAATCCCCCAGTTGGTCGCGCGCAACGAGAATCTGCCCGACGATTTCCTCCGCGGTAAGATTACGCACCAGCTGCTGGGTTCCGGTGTGACAGAACGAGCAGTTGAGCGTGCAGCCGACCTGGCTCGACACACACAAAGTCCCGCGTCCCGCTTCCGGAATATATACGCACTCGATGTCGTGGGCGCCTTCGCCGGTATGTTGACCGGGCAAGCGCAACAGCCACTTGCGCGTCCCGTCGACCGAGACCTGTTCGGTCGCGACGACCGGCCGCGCGAGCGTGTAGCGTGCGTCGAGCGCGCCCCGCAACTCCTTCGACACGCTTGTCATCTCGTCGAATGTCTGGGCGCCGCGCAAATAGATCCAGTGCCAGAGCTGCTGGACCCGCATTGCGCGCTGCGCGGCGGGCACCCCGAGTTCGCTCAACATGTCCGCGAGCTGTGGCCGCGTCATACCGACGAGTGACGGCCGCGCCGGCGCGACATAGTGCTCGAGCGGCATCTTCTCGATTCCGCCCGTCAACTCAGGTATGCGCGCTGATGCGGTCATGCGCACGATAGATAGGCCGGCAAGAGCGCCGGCACAAATCGCGCGCCACACCATGGATGCCGTTCCCGTGAAAGCGGGCATCCATGGTCGAAATGACGGAAAAAGCTGCTTTTATTCAATATGTTATCATGGATGCCTGGAATCGCCTAAACTGCGCATCCATGCGGCATCCATGGGCCGGTTTGCGCTTCTAAATGCCGGGATGCGGCCGCAACACAGCGAACTGCCGCGATCATCCCGTCAAATTTCCGGGTTGGTGTGGCGGAGCGCGGACTGCCCTATTGGCACTCCTGACCGACCCGATCGAGCGCCTGGGCAAGACCGCGCAGCCCATACGTATCGGTCGAGGCCGTGCCTTTTGCCGACGTGCCCTTGACCACGGCGTCGGTGCCTTTGCGCAGAGCGTCGACCAGCCTCGGTTCGTCGGCCGCGTTCTTGATCCAGGCACCGTCGTTCTGGGTGTACATCGGGTAGCTGCTGCCGCCGACGTCGATTGAGGCCTCCGCGTTGGGCTTGAACCCGTAGCCGACGATGATCGACACCTCGTCCTTCACCTTCTCGGATGGACGCGATGAGACGAACATGTAGGGCGGATCGCGCGGCCGGTTAGGAGGCGTCGTGGCGGATTTACTGGGCTTAGCGAGCGCGAAGCAAACCTTCTTACCGCCAGCCGTGGCAGTGTAGGCGCCCCACTCGCCATACTGTCCGAGCAGGTTCGGCGATGAACCACCGGCAGCCGGCGCAGCGGCTTTGGTCGCTGCCGGCTTGTCGCTGCTGGGTTTCTTCGCTGTCGTCTTCTTCTTGGCCGGTTTCGCCGGCGCAGTGGCCGTCGAAGGTTGTTGCTGCGCGTACACGACGGGTGCACAAGCAAGCGTCGCAACCAGCGCGCATGAAATGAACAGGCGGCGCGTCATCAGGTCTCGCTCGTTCGCTAAGGTCGCTAATCCCCAGTCATTGTAGTGGAATAATGGGAAAATCGGCAAACTGAAGGCGTGTCATGAAGGCTGTGCTGTGTACCCGTTTCGGGGGCCCGGATGACCTCGAACTGGCGGACCTGCCCGCTCCCGAGCCCGGTGCGGGCGAGGTGGCGGTTGCCGTGAAGGCGGCCGCCCTGAACTTCTTCGACACCCTGATCATTGCCGGCAAGTATCAGATGAAGCCCGCGTTTCCATTCTCGCCGGCGGCGGAATTCGCGGGCGTGGTGGATCGGGTCGGCGCCGGGGTGACAGCCTTCAAGCCGGGGGATCGGGTAGCCGCCTCCATGGGTTACGGGGCTGCCCGTGAGTGCGTGGTCATTGCCGCCAACCGGTTGGCCCGCGTGCCTGACAACGTCGATTTCGACCGGGCGGCCGGCCTGCTCATCACCTACGGTACGACCCTGCACGCCCTCAAGGATCGCGCCAAGCTCAAAGCAGGCGAAACCCTGGCCGTGCTGGGAGCCTCGGGAGGGGTTGGGCTCGCTGCGGTCGAACTCGGCAAGCAGATGGGAGCACGGGTGATCGCCTGCGCGTCGTCGGAGAACAAGCTTGCGTTGGCGCACCAACAAGGGGCCGACGCGGTGATCAATTACGCCGCCGAAGATCTTAGGGAGGCGCTCCGGCGTGCGACCGACGGCAAGGGACCCGACGTGATCTATGATCCGGTCGGCGGGCCCTACAGTGAGCCGGCGCTGCGCGCCATTGGTTGGGAAGGCCGGTTTCTGGTCGTTGGATTTGCGGCCGGCGACATTCCCAAGCTGCCGCTCAACTTGGTGCTGTTGAAGAACTGCGACGTACGTGGCGTTTTCTGGGGCGCCTGGTCCGAACGCGAGCCGGAAGCGCATCGCGCCAACATCGCGCAGCTGTTGACGTGGTGCGCGGACGGGAAACTCGCCGTGCACATTCACAGGATCTTCCCATTGGCGCAGACCGCGCAAGCCCTCAAGGCGATCGCGGGCCGGTCGGTCATGGGCAAGGTCATCCTGCGCCCGTAAGGCGCGCCCGCGCTGCCGCGATCATCGCGCGGGCGCGCCGGCGAGATTGCGCGCGAGTGCGCGCTTGGCAGCGTCGCGATGCTCCGGCCGGATGTGATTGGCGACAAGCTTGATCGCAGTCGCGAGCACCGCCGCGTCGTCGGCAAAGCCGAACAGCGGAAGCACGTCGGGAACGAAGTCGAACGGCAAAACGAAATAGGCGAGTGCACCCACCAGCGCGACATGCACATGGCGCGGAGTATCGCGGTCAAACGCGCAGAAATAAGCCGCCAGCAGATCTTCTGCGAACGGAAGCCGCGCGCCGACCCGTTTGGCCTTCGCCCAGAACTCGCGGCGCACGCTGCGTGCGTTCCGCTCATAGTCGCCCCAATCAGCCGCTTGGTCGGACATTGCGATTCTCCGATAGACAATCTAGCAAATGGGGGTCGGCGCGCTTGGCCGCAAGCCGAACCAGCGGACTCTAACCTCGCCGAAGTAGAGCTCACGACGCGATCAATCGCGCTTGATCGCCGCATGGCCGACCGCAATTGTGTGACGGCCAGCACAGACATCGTGGACGCGGATTTGTCAAAGCTTGGGCGATTATCCGGGTCGAATCGGATGCCTGACCATGCAATACCCGCCGCCCGGTGCCATTAACCATCCGGCCGGCAGGGACGCTTTGCCGCTTATCGGACCGAGATATTCGTTGGGCTTGCTGGTAGGATGCGAAAGGGTAGGTCACCCGAGTTGCGTTGTGTGAGACATGCGGGAGCTGCGTTACCGACCGATGATGCGGCCTGTGGCGGGTTAGCGGTGGACACCGATGCCCCCTGTTCCCAACCTATCGATGGTCAAGCGCTTCTGGATCATGCTGCGATTCTGGAAGCGCGACCCGGGTCATCGACAAGCCAAGCGCGTTCACAAGAGGTCTGCGGTGCCATTCGATCTTGACGCCATTGAAGAAACGATGAACCGCCGGATGCGCATGATCTGGGTGCGCTACGCCACGTTTCTATCGATCTTCGGTTTCATCGTGGTAGCCGGGCTTGTGGCCCTGACGGTTTACCTGACGACGAAGGCGTCCGTTATGAAAATGGCGGTCGGGCCGAAGGGCAGCAAGGATGTCGAGTTCGTCGACAAGCTGGCGGAAAAGTTTCGCAGCGAGCGTGCGCCCATCCGCATCCAACCGGTGATCACACCGGGGGCGGTAGCCCTATCGGACATCCATGGCAAGGCACCGTTCGATCTCGCGGTCGTTCGTGGCAACCTCGACCTGTCCACTGACTGGCCCGTGGTCGCTATCCTACGCCAGGATGTGGTCGTGTTGATTGTGCCGGCGCCCGACGCTTACGCACCCAAGAAGGGCCGACGGCACGGCAAGATCGAGAAGGTCAGCGAGCTTGTCGGCAAGCGCGTCGGGATCGTCGAGGGCACCGACGGCGGTGCCGACCTTCTCAACGTTATCTTGAAGCATTACGGCGTACCGGCCGACAAAGTGAAGGTCGTCAACGTTGCGCCGCAGGATCTCAAAAAAGCGATCCGCGACGATCAGATCGACGTCGTTCTGGTGGCGGGACCGCAGACCGGCGATGCCATCGCGCAAGCGGTGTCGGCTGCGTCCGCCGGCAAAGAAGGCCCGAGCTTCATCGAGATCGATCAGGCCGAAGGCATTGGCAAGCGGCTGCCGCCCTATGATTCGGAAGACATCGTGGCCGGCGCGTTCGGCGGCGTCCCGCCGGAGCCTGACGACAAGCTCACCACGCTCAAGTACCCGATCTACATCGTGGCCCGCAAAACCTTGAGTGAGGACAAGACCGCGGTGTTCGCCAAATTTCTCTATCAGGACAGGCAATCGCTCGCCTACCAAATGCCGGGCACCGTTGCGATCGAGTCGCCGTCGACCGACAAGGACGCGGCCGTGCTGGTGCATCCGGGCGCCGCCGCCTACCTGGGCGACAACACCAAGTCATTCTTCGACAAGTGGGGCGACGAGATTTTCTATGGCCTACTGATCTTTCCGATCATCGGCTCGGCGATCGCCGGTGTGGCCAGCTATTTCCGTGCCGACAAGAACACCCAGCGGATCCGCCAGCTTCACCGTCTGCTGCAGCTCATCAAGCGAGCGCGCAGCGTGCAATCGATCGAAGAGCTCGAAAAGCTGCAGGACGAAGCGGACATGATCTTGGGCACCGCGCTCCAACAGGCCGAACGTGGCCAGCTCGACGAGAGCGGCATCGCCATTTTCACCCTCGCGATCGATCAGGCGCGCGCGGCATTGTCCGAACAGCGCACCGTGTTGTTGCTCAAGCCCGAACCAGCCCACAGGATGTTGCCGGCTCCGCCGCCGCAGCAAGCGGCCCCGACCCCGCCGCAGGCCGCGAACGCGTAGGCGGGCGCTAGTACGGCAGCCCGACGTAGTTCTCCGCTAACGCCGACGCAGCGATGCGCGAGTTGAAGATGTAGTCGAGCTCAGCGAGCTGCATCTTGCCCTCGAATGCACTGTCGGGAAACGTGTGCAGGAGCGTCGTCATCCACCAGGAAAAGCGTTCGGCTTTCCACACGCGCGCAAGCGCCCGAGCCGAATAGTGGTCGAGCCCGGCCGCGGACTTGTCCCTGTAGAACTCAACCAACGCCTGCGACAGGTAGTATACATCGCTCGCCGCGAGGTTGAGCCCCTTGGCGCCGGTCGGCGGCACGATGTGCGAGGCATCGCCGGCGAGGAACAAGCGCCCGAAGCGCATCGGCTCTGCCACGAAGCTGCGCAGGGGCGCAATGATCTTTTCCAACGAGGGGCCGGTGACCAGCGCGCTTCGTGCCTCATCGTCGAGCCGCAGCCGCAGTTCCTCCCAGAAGCGCTCGTCGGGCCACGCGTCGACATCTTCAGCGAGGCTGCACTGCAGGTAGTAGCGGCTGCGCGTCGGCGAACGCATTGAGCAAAGTGCGAATCCAAGTTGGTGGCGGATGTAGATGAGTTCGTCGGACACCGGCGGCGTGTCCGACAAAAGCCCGAGCCAGCCGAACGGATAGACGCGTTCGAAATTCTTGATCGCGCCGGTGGGCACCGTCTTGCGGCTCGGTCCGTGGAAGCCGTCGCAACCGGCGATGAAATCGCATGTGATTTCGCCGTTCTTGCCGTCGTGGCGATAAGTCACCCGCGGATGAATGCCGGAAAAGTCATGCAAGCCCACGTCGTAGGCCTCGTAAATCGAAGGCGCATCGACCTCGGCGCGAGCCTCCATCAGGTCGCGCGTGATCTCGGTCTGGCCATAAACCGTGACCGCCTTGCCCGTCAGCGCCTTGAAATCGATACGGTGGCGCACACCCTCGACGCAGATCTGGGTGCAGTCGTGTACGAGGCCCTCGCGGTGCAAGCGCGCTCCGACGCCGGCCTCGTCGAGCAGATCTGCCGCCCCCTGCTCGATCACCCCGGCGCGAATCCGCCCCAGGACGTAAGAAGGTGTGTGTCGCTCGAGAACGACGTTGTCGATTCCGTATTTGTGTAGCAGCTGGCCGAGAAGCAGTCCCGATGGGCCCGCACCGATGATTGCGACTTGCGTGCGCATTGAAGCGCGCTCCTTCCGCACGCCCTTTCGTCCGCGAACTCGACAATGCCGCGGCCGGGGCTTCCTTGATCTCGATCAAAATACCCGGGCTCTACTTTCCTGAGCCAGCGTCGTTGATCGTGATGATCTGGTAGGGCGCGTTGTCGGGAGTCGCCGACCTGAGTGATCCAGATATTTTCGTTGCCGCCGCCGATCATCGCACCCTGCCAATTCTCAAAAACACTTGCCGGATCCTGAGCCAGCACCGACACGCGCAACTTCGGCGTCACAAGCGATGCGTAATTATTGATGAAAGACGTCTTGCTGCGGATCACCACCTTTTGCTTGCCGAAATAATTGACTGGATAGCTCATATGGTCGGCAAGCCAATTCTTGTCGTCGGCCCGGATTGCGTTTTGCAACGCGACGACAAACTTTTGCTTGGCTGACGCGTCCCCTTTCTGCGCGTACGCCGGCGACGCAACCATGCCGAGCAGCGCGGCGCAGGTAATGATCACGATTCTCATGGAAAACTCCCTCCGCCTGCGGCCGCATCATAAGGATGGCTTGCGGCATTGTCTTGCGCACGCGAATCGGGAGTCATGGCCGCGAGGACGCCGGAGAATTTCCGGCATGGGTGCCCGCAATCGCCATCGCAATCCGAACCGCGAAGATCCGCCGCGCAAATCGCCGGTGCACACGCCGCCCGGCTCGCCGCCGACCCTCGCCGAACTGTCGGCCCGCAACGTCGCCGAACTGCTGGTCTGGTGTGGGGCGTGGCCGCAGCGGTGTTTTCACTGCGGTGTCGTCAGTGTCGCGACCCTCGATCCGACCCAGACGATCGCGGACGTCACCCCGCGATTGGTGTGCACGAAATGCGGACTCGTCGGCGGCTACGCGCAGCCACGGTGGCCCTAGGCGCGTTTTGCGGGGGCGCCCTCATAGCGGTTTCGCAGTGACGCGAGGCTTCCCCCCCGCATCACCGACCCGGGCAGCGGATGACCGACGATATCCTCGGCCAACTGCGCGGTCGCGATCACGCGTTCGAGATCGATGCCGGTCGCGATGCCCATCTCTTCGCACATGAACACCAAATCCTCGGTGCACACGTTTCCGGCCGCGCCGGCGTGCGCGGCAAACGGACATCCGCCGAGACCGGCCACGGCCGCGTCGAAGCTGTCGACCCCCATTTCCAAACCCGCATAGGCGTTGGCAATGCCCATGCCGCGGGTGTCGTGCAGGTGCAGCGTAATCCGCAAGGACGGGTAGCGCTCGCGGACGGCACCGACCAGCCGCTTGATCGACGCCGGCGTCGCCCAGGCCATTGTGTCGGCAAGTGTGAGTTCGCTCAGCGTGAGGTCTTGCTCGGCCGCGACATCGAGGATCTGGCGCAGCAGATCCATGGCCTTGGCGAGCGCGATGTCGCCTTCGAAGTTGCAACCGAACGCCGCCATGATGGCGCCGCGCCGGACCGGAACATTGTTGGCCTTGTAGCTCGCCACGATCCGGCGCTGCGCTTCCAAATTTTCCGCCATCGAACGGCGCTGGTTGCGCTTGAGAAACGTCTCTGACGCGGTCAGCGTAATCGATCCGTTCACATCGAGGCGGCCGCATGCAAGTGCTCGTTCAAATCCGCGCTCATTGAGCCACAGAGACGTGTAGCGAACACCGGGTTTTGGATTGAACCGCCGCACGACCTCTTCGGCATCCGCCATGCCGGGCACGGCCTGCGGACTGACGAACGAAACAATTTGAATCTGCTTGACCCCGGTGTCGGACAGGGCGTCGATCAACTCGACCTTGCGCGCGGTTGCGATCGGACCCTTTTCGATCTGGAACCCCTCGCGTGGGCCCTCTTCATTGATCGCGACTGACTTCGGTATATCCGACACCGCTGTGTCCTTCTGCTTCAGCGACCCTTCCAGTTCGGTTCCCGCTTCTCCACGAACGCACGGATGCCCTCGATCCGGTCGTCGCTCTGGTACGGACTCATGCCCTCGTTGAGCCGCATTGCGGCGGCAAGCGGCAGGCCCGACGCCTTTACCGCCGTTTCCTTCATACGCCGCACCGACACCGGCGCATTCTTGGCAATCGCATTTGCGAGCTCCAAGGCTTTTGGCAGTGCCTGACCCTTTGGCACCACATGATTCACCAGACCCAAGCGACGCGCCTCATCGACGCCGAAATATTCGCCTGTGAACAACATTTCGAGCGCGATCCCCATTGGGACGAGGCGCGGCAGAACGACGGTGGCGAAATGCGCCCCCATGCCGCGCTTCGCCTCCGGCAGCCCAAACGTCGCATGCTCGGCCGCAATCCGAATGTCGCAGGCGAGCGCGAGTTCAAACCCGCCCGCGACTGCCGGGCCGTTGATCGCCGCAATAACCGGCTTGGCGGTTTCCAGAATAGCCTCGTGCAGGAAACGGGTCACATTGGAGGTCAGCGGGATGAACGGCTTTTGCTCGTCGTCGGCTTCCTTCCGAGCCTTGAGGTCGGCACCGGCGCAAAAGGCGAGGTCGCCAACCCCGGTCAACACGATCACGCGAATCTTCGGATCGATATTGGCGTCGACAAACGCCGCCAGGAGATCGTGGAGGAGTTCGGGGGAGAATGCATTGCGCCGATGCGGGCGATTCATGGTCAAGATACGAACGTGACCGGCGGTGTCCACCAACAGGTCCGGCCCCGACGTTTGCTGGCTTTCATTGGATCGCGGTCGTTCGCTCATGACGGATCAGCACTCATGCAGCCTTGCGGGCGACCCGCGCACCATACCAGCGGTGCCTCGGATCGCAACGCCGGTCGGCCGCGACTTCCGCGGGCCCGATAAGACGCCCGCTATATGGAAATATGCTAAACGTCGCAAACGATAGCGCCCAACTGGAGGCCAATGGTGAAGGCGATTGTGCTTCGCGAGTTCGGACCGCCGGACGTGCTGCAGCTTGAAGACGTTCCAACCCCCAGCCCCGGCCCGGGTGAGGTGGTTCTGAAGGTTCACGCCGTCTCGGTCAATCGGACGTTGGACCTTATCGTGCGAGCCGGTCTCTACGCGCGCAAACCGCCATTGCCGCATATCCTCGGCGTCGACCCGTGTGGCGTCGTCGCTGCCGTGGGCCCATGCGTAACCACCCGCAAGGTCGGTGACCGGGTCGTGTGCGAAGCAATTATTGGGACCGAACCAAACGGTGCGCCGCGCCTTCTCGGCGTCAATGCCTGGGGCGGCTACGCCGAATACGTGAAGGTGCCGGCGCACATCACACACATCATCCCGGATGGCCTGGATTTCCTGACGGCTGCCGTGGTGGCGCGCCACGCGCCGCTGGCATTCACACAGCTCCGCGACCGCGCCCGGGTGAAACCCGGCGAATGGGTGCTGGTGATGGGGGCGGCTGGCGGTCTCGGCAGTGCGGCCGTGCAGGCCGCGAAATATCTCGGCGCCAAGGTGATCGCGGCAGCGGGCACCGACGCGCGGGTCGAGGCCGCGGTCGGGCTCGGTGCCGACGCCGGCGTCAACTACCGGTCGCAGGATCTCACCACCGAGGCACGGCGGATTACCAATGGGGCGGGTGTCAATGTCGTGCTCGAGAACATCGCCGATCCGGGGCTCTTTCCCAAGGCATTCGCGGCACTTGCGTTCGCGGGCCGGCTGGTCACCGCGGGCGGACACGGGGGCGGCCTCGTGCCGCTGGATGTAAAACATCTTTATCTCAATCGGATCACCATCATCGGCGATCCGCGTGACACCCCAGAGACGTTCGAGATTGCATTGCGCGCGGCCGCCGAAGGCCGCATGCGCGTGCTGATCGATCAGGTATTACCGCTGTCCCAGGCCGTACTCGCCCACGAGATCGCCGAAGCGCGCGACGGATTGGGCAAGATTCTACTCGATCCGACTCGATTGAATTGATCAATTAAGCGGCAGGTCGTCTAGTTAGCGATCGGTGCGCAAGCCGCGCTAAAATGTCGACTTCAGCTTGAGGTGGTCGAGGCGGTTCATCGACTTCACATCCACCCGGCGCTTGCTGCTGCCCGCCTGGATGTCGAGGGGAACGACGGTACCTGCACTGCCCCGCCCCCACACCTTGCGATAGAACTCAGGCAGGGTCCGGATCGCAACGCCGCCAACTCCCACAATGACGTCGCCGCGCGCGAGTCCGGCCTTCTCGGCCGGCCCCTGCGGACTGACGCTGATGATCACCAGGCGCCCGTCCTGCTCCTCGGTGTTGAGACCGAGCCACGGCTGGGCCGGGCCGCCGGGCCGGCCTTGTGCCAACAGGTCGGCCATAACCGGCGCCAGCGCGTCGATTGGAACGAACATGTTGCCTGGCTGATCTTTGCCGGACGCATTGCCGACGATCAACGAGCCAACGCCGACCAGCTTGCCCTGACGATTGATTAAGGCCGCGCCGCTCCAAGCCATGTGCGGGGGAGACGTGAAGATTGCACCCTCGATCATGTATTCCCAGCTGCCGGCAAATTCGCGTCGCGCCACCACGTGGACCGGCTGGGCGTTCCCTGATCCGCCGGCGCTGGCCGCGATCACCGGGTCGCCCTCGCGCAGATCCGCCGATTTGCCGAGCGCCATCGGTCGCACTTTGAGCGATGTCACCGCCTTCAGCAGGCCAAAGCCGCTGGCGGAATCGTAGCCGACAACGTTGGCGGGGACCGTGTGCCCATCGTTGGTCGCGACCTGGGCGGCATGCGCTTCCACCATCAGGTAGCCGATCGTCAGCACAAGACCCTGGTCGTCGATGACGATGCCGGATCCTTCGCGCTCGCGGCCGAGTATCTCGACCGTGCGCCCGTCCGGGTTGATGAAGGTTTTCACCTCGACGACAGCGGACAAAAGCTCATCGGTCGCGAGCTTCTGTGCGAAGGCTACGCCGCCAAGCACAGCCGTAGCCAGGACAATCGTCAGGGCAGCCAGCCGAGCACGCACGCGCTTTCATTCCCTATCGATCGGACGACATTACGTTAATATACGCGGCCAGCAGGGGCGAGCGATATCCATTTCGCAGGCGAGGGGGACGGGGAATCATGCGGGCGCACAAAATCGCGGCAATCGCGGGTGATGGAATTGGTCCGGAAGTGATCATGGCCGGGCTTGAGGTCCTTTACACCTGCGCGCGCCGCGACGGATTCGAGCTCGAGGTCATTTCGTTTGATTGGGGCTCCAACTACTACCGCAACCACGGCGTGATGATGCCCGCCAACGGGCTCCAACGGCTGCGCGATGTCGACGCGATCTACTTCGGCGCGGTGGGCGCGCCCGACATTCCGGACCACATCACGCTGTGGGGCCTGCGGCTCGCGATCTGCCAGGGCCTCGACCAATACGCCAACGTCCGGCCGGCCCGGCTGCTACCTGGAATCCAGGGCCCGTTGCGCGATCCCGGCGACCTCGATTGGGTGATCGTGCGCGAGAACTCAGAAGGCGAATACTCTGGGGTCGGCGGGCGGGTTCATCACGGCCTGCCGGAAGAGGTTGCGACCGAAACCGCGGTCTTCACCCGCACCGGGGTCACCCGTATCATGCGCTTTGCGTTCGGACTGGCCCGGGCGCGACCGAAGAAGCAGCTCACCGTCGTCACCAAATCGAACGCGCAGCGATACGGGCTCGTGCTGTGGGACGAGATCGCCGCCGAGGTCGCGCGGGAATTCCCCGACGTGACCTGGGACAAGATGCTAGTTGACGCCATGACCATGCGCATGACGTTGCGACCGCAGACGCTGGATACGATCGTCGCCACCAATCTGCACGCCGATATTCTCTCCGACCTTGCGGCTGCGCTGGCCGGTTCGCTCGGTATAGCGCCAACCGCGAATCTCAATCCGGAACGCAACGCCCCGTCCATGTTCGAGCCGATTCACGGCTCGGCCTTCGACATCACGGGCAAAGGGATTGCCAACCCGATCGGCGCGTTCTGGACCGCCGTCATGATGCTCGGGCACCTGGGCGAGCGCACCGCCGCGGCGCGGCTGATGCGGGCGATCGAACGCGTAACCGGCGCGCAGGTATTCACGCCCGACCTCGGCGGCAATGCCACGACTCGGCAGGTGACAGACGCCGTGCTGCACGCGCTCGAAGGAGATAACGGGTGAGCTAGGCCAGCAGGGCCCGGGGGCTCCAGGAGCAGGCTGACCTCACTCCAGCCCGGTCGGCACGTTCTTGTTCTCGCTCTTGAGCGTCATCCCGGCCATCAGCCCCATGGTTTCCATCAGGGCAGCGAAATCTTTCTGCAAATACTCATCCGGATTGGGCTTGAGTGTCGCCGCACCGAAATGAGCCTGCAGCACCTCGCGGGTCGCTGCCGTTACAGGCATCGGCACGTCGTGCTCGCGCCCGAGCTCGAGGCCGAGGTCGAGATCTTTGCGCAGCAGCTCGGGCGTGAACGTCGTGGTCCAGTCGAGGTTGACCAGCGCCGGCGACTTGTAGCGTGTGAACATCGAGCCCATCACGCTGTTGTTCATGAACGCCAGAAAGGCCTGGCGCGGCACGCCCATCTTGTTGGCAAGCAGCGTGATCTCGATGAGGTTTTCGATCACGACCCCAAGCATGACGTTGTGTGCGATCTTGCACACGCGCGCGAGTTCGCCATCGCCCACGTAGGACACGCCATTTGGCGCAAAGGCCTCGATCATCGGCATCACGGTCTTGCACGCGGCGCCCGGGCCGGAAACTACCGCCGACAGCTTACCGGCCTTGATCACTTTGGCGTTGCCGCTCACCGGCGACGCGACAAAATCAGATCCGTGCTGCTTGAGCATCTTGCGCACGTCGGCAGAATCTTCGACCGAGATGGTCGAGCAGTCGACCATGATCGGCGGCACCGTGTGGCCTGTCGCCGCGCCGTGTGGCCCAAACAGGACCTCCTTGAGGTCCTTGCCGGTGGAGACGATGGAGAACAGTACGTCGACGCCGCCGAGGTCGGCCGGCCGATCCACCACTTTGCCGCCCTTCGCCGCAAGCGGCTCGGCCTTGGCGCGAGTGCGGTTCCAGATCGATACGTCGTAGCCGGCCTTGAGCAACCGCTCGGCCATGGGAAAACCCATGCGGCCCATGCCGATCCAGCCGAGTTTGCGGGTGTTGGCCATCTGCGTCTCCTAGCTTGCCGGGAAAGCGAGCCGCTGCCGTAACACGGTGCCGCCGCAGCTTCAACGGCGGGCCATGCGGGCGACGCGGTTTCCAAGGCAAGCCGAGTGGACTAGGCTTTCCATCCGTCACCGCGCGCAGCACGGAGAAATCCGCATGAGCGAAAAAATGACCATTGATGTGAATGGCAAGACCCACGTGATCGACGTGGATCCGGAGATGCCGCTGCTCTACGCACTGCGCAACGACATCGGCCTCAACAATCCGCATTTCGGCTGTGGGCTCGCACAATGCGGCGCCTGCACGGTCCATCTTGACGGGCAGCCGGTGCGCTCCTGCATCACGCCGGTGTCGATGGCGGCCGGCGCCAAGGTCGTCACGCTGGCCGGCATCGGAAGTCCGGAAAAACCGCACCCGTTGCAGACCGCCTACGTCGAAGAGGAAGTGCCGCAATGCGGCTATTGCATCAACGGTTGGATCATGACTGCCGCCGCTTTCCTGCGCGACAACAAGAAGCCGAGCGAAGCGCAGATCAAGGAAGCACTCTCCGGCCTCAAATGCCGCTGCGGCACGCACATGAGCATCCTGCGCGCAGTCAAGCGCGCTGCCGTCTTGATGGGTTAGGAGCGCGCCATGACCCGATTGGAAAATCCCCGGAACCTTTCGCGACGCGCGATCCTCAAGACCGGAGGCGCGCTGGTGATCTCGATCGGCACGCCGATCACGCTCGACACCGTGTTGGCGATTGGACAGGCCGCAGCCCAGGGTACGCGTCCGCCGCTCACGCCCGATCAACTATCGTCCTACATCGCGGTCAACGCCGACGGTTCGGTCTCGGCCTATTTCGGCAAGATGGACATGGGCCAGGGGCTCTTCGTCGCCATCGGCCAGATGGTGGCCGAAGAACTCGACGTGCCGTTTGGGCGCGTCAAAGTGATCATGGGTGATACGGCGACCAGCGTGAACCAGGGCGGTGCCTCGGGCTCGACCGGCGTTCAGCTCGGCGGGAAGCAGATGCGCATGGCGGCGGCGGAAGCGCGCCGTGTGCTGGTCGAGTTGGCGGCCGACAAGCTCGGCGTCCCGACCAGCGAGCTCACCGTCAGTGACGGTGTTGTCACGGCCAAGAACGAGCCGGCCAAAAAGGTGAGCTACGCGGACTTGATCGGCGGTCGTTATTTCAACGTTCAGCTCGATTGGAACAAACAGACTGGCAACTTGCTTTACGCCCCCGGCAAGGCGCAGCCGAAACCTGCAGCCGAACACAAGGTTGTCGGTCAGCCGATCCGGCGCGAAGACATCGCCCCGAAAGTTTTCTGCCAGGAAGATTTCTGCACCGATGTGAAGGTTCCCGGCATGGTGCACGCACGCGTGATCCGCCCACCGGTTGCCGGCAGCGCGCCGATGCAGGTCGATGAAGGCTCGATCAGGAATATTCCAGGTGCCAGAGTGGTGCTCGACAAGGCGTTCCTGGCGGTCGTGGCCGATACGGAATGGGGTGCCGTCCAGGCCATGCGACAACTCGGGGTCGATTGGTCGAACACGGCGCCGCCCTTTCCCGACCAAGCCGCCCTGTTTGATCACATCCGCCAAGCTCCGGTGCGCCACAGCGAGACGGAAAGTAAGCAAATCGGCAACATCGCGGAAGCGTTCCGCAGCGCAGCGCGCGTGGTTGAGGCCGAGTACGAATGGCCATTCCAATCGCACGCCTCGATGGGGCCGGCCTGCGCAGTCGTCGAGATCAAGGATGGCCGGGCAACTTGCTGGTCGGGATCACAGAAGCCGCACTTCGTGCGGGACGGCGTCGCCCGCACACTTGGACTGCCGATGGAAAAGGTGCGGGCGATCTGGGTGGTTGGACCTGGCTCCTATGGGCGCAACGACGCCGACGATTGCGCCGCCGACGCCGCGGTGATCGCCCAGGCGATCGGCAAGCCGGTGCGTCTGCAATATATGCGCGAGCAGGGAACCGGCTGGGATCCGAAGGGGCCGGCTTCCATCCATCGCGCGCGTGCCGCCATCGATGCGAGCGGCAAAGTGACGGCCTACGAATTCACCAGCAAAGGCTTTTCGCGCATCGACGTGCAGACCAATGGGGGCATGCCGGCGGATACACTCGCCGGTCAACTGCTGGGCGTGCCGCTGGTGGTCAACGACGGGTTCGGGTTTCCGGCGGAGTCGTACGCATTCGACGCCAAGCGCCTGGCGTGGGAGACGGTTGCGCCGTTGCTTGATCGCGGCTCACCGCTGCGCAGCGCGCACCTGCGAGACCCGGTCGGACCGCAAATTCATTTTGCAAGCGAATCGTTTATCGACGAAGTTGCAGCGGCGCTGAACGTCGATCCGGTGGAATTCCGGCTGCGCCACGTGAAGAATTCACGCGACATCGCGGCAATCAAAGCGGCGGCAGAAAAATCCGGTTGGGTCAGCCGGCCATCGCCGCGCCGCGACCAGACCGGCAACACGGTGAGCGGCCGCGGCATCGCCTACGCGCAGCGCAACGGTACCATCGTGGCGATCGTCGCCGAGGTCGATGTCGATCGCTCTAGCGGCCGCATTTACGCCCGCAAATTCGCGGTCGCCCACGACTGCGGCCAGATTATCAATCCGGACGGTCTCACCAAGACCATCGAGGGCAACATCGTTCAGGGCGTGAGCCGAACGCTATGGGAAGAGGTCAGATTCGACCACAAGAACGTCACAAGCGTCGATTGGCTGACCTACCCGATCCTCGACATCACCGAAACACCCCAGGCGATCGACGTGGTGTTGATCAACCGACCCGAGCTGCCGCCGTCTGGCGCCGGCGAGCCCTCGATCCGGCCGGTGGCGGCGGCGATTGCCAATGCGATCTTTGATGCCACCGGGGTGCGCATTCGGCGGGTGCCGTTCTCACCCGATCGAGTGAAGGCAGCTCTGTCCTAGCAGATGGCGCAAATCCGTACCCTTGAGGCCGCGCTTGAGCCGATCAGCGACGGCGTCATGGTGGCGGTGCCGCGCGAGCAATCCGGCGTCGCCATGGAGGCGACGCGCGCGCTGATCCGGCGCGGCGTCAAGAATTTGCATTTGGTTGCGCTGCCGACCTCAACCCTGCAGGCGGACTTGCTGATCGGGACCGGTGCGATCGCGATACTCGAGACCTCCGCGGTGAGCCTCGGCGAACTTGGGCCGGCACCACGTTTCACCGCGGCCATCAAGGCCGGCACGATCGCCATGAAGGATGCCACCTGCCCGGCGATCTACGCCGCGCTGCAGGCTTCCGAAAAAGGCATCCCATTCATGCCGATGCGCGGGCTGCTCGGGTCTGACCTGCTCAAGCATCGGCCGGAGTGGCGTGTGATCGACAATCCGTTCGGCAATGATGACCCGCTGGTGCTGCTGCCGGCGATCAAGCCCGATGTCGCGTTGTTTCACGCTGCGATGGCTGACCAACTTGGCAACGTGTGGATCGGGCGTCAGCGCGACCTCTCGACGTTGGCACACGCGGCCGCGAAGACAATCGCGACTGTGGAGCGGATCGTCGATGGCAATCTGCTCGATGATCCAACCCTCGCTGCCGGGACCTTGCCGGGCTTCTACGTCGAGGCGGTTGCGGTCGCGCCGCGCGGCGCCTGGCCGCTGCCTCTGCTCGACCACTATGCGGCCGACGTCGCGCACCTCGCCGACTATGCACGGCTCGCCGCGACTGCCGAAGGCTTCAACAAATACCTCGATACATTTGTGCATGACCGCCGCGCCGCCTAGCTCAGCCGTCCGCGACGAGGAGCTGCTTGCGGCCGTCATCGCCGACATGATCGGCGACGTTCGCCACGTCGCGGTCGGCAACGCGTCGCCGATCCCGGCGACTGCCGCGTTGCTGGCGCGCGCCCGCGGCGGCGGCCGGCCGTATGTGTCGCTGCTGGGGAGCCGCAAGCACACCTTCTTCACCGACGGCGGGGTCGAGCTGTTCGATTGCGCCGGCCAGGGCCGCATCGACGTGTTCTTCCTCTCGGGCGGCCAGATCGATGGCGCAGGCAACATCAACCTGGTCAGCGTTGGTGACTACGATCATCCAACGGCGCGCTTTCCGGGCTCGTTTGGCTCCGGCTATCTCTATTACGTGGTGCCCAAGGTGATCTTGTTCCGCACCGAGCACTCACGCCGCACGCTGGTGCCGAAAGTCGATTTCATCAGTGCGCCGGGCGCAAGCGCGCCTAACGTCTACCGCAACGGCGGCCCGATCTGCTTGATCACCAACCGCTGCCTGTTCGGCTTCGACCGCGCGCGCCGGCGCTTCCAGCTTGCGAGCGTGCATCCAGGCCATACCGTCGCCGAAGTGATCGAACACACCGGCTTCGATTTCGATCGACCCGACCAGGTGCCGGTCACCGCCGGGCCCGATGATGCGACATTGCGCATGATGCGTGAGATCGTTGCGCCGGAGGTCGCGGAGGTCTATCCGCAGTTCGCGGCCCATGTGTTCGGGGTCGGGAAAGCCGCATAACTGGTACAAGGCTGGGCATGACGGCGGAGAGGGAGGACAGGGTGGAAGCACTCGAAGTCGCGGTGATCGGCACCGGCTGGTGCGGCGGGATCCGCTCGGAAACCTTGTCTCGCTCGGCATTGGTGAAAAAGCTGCACGTCTGCGAAATCCGGCCCGAGCGTCTCAAGGAGGTCCAGGCGCTGACCAACGCCGCGACCGCGACGCTCGATTACCAGGACATCGTCAAGAACCCGGGGATCGCCGCGGTCTATATCTCGACCACGCCGGAACCGACACACTTTCCGATCGCGCGCGACTGCCTGCGCGCCGGCAAGCACGTTTTTCTGGAAAAACCGATCGCGCTCGAGCTGTTCGAAGCCGACGAACTGATCGCAATCGCACAACGCAACCGGCTGAAGTTCACCATCGGCTATTCGCAGCGCTTCAACACCAAGTACGCGTACGCCAAGAAAAAGATCACCGATGGCACGCTCGGGCGGCCGGTAACCGCGGTGGTGAGCCGCCATCTCTCGCGCAGTCTCGGCAAGAAGATCGCAAGCCGGGTGAAGCTCTCGCCCGCCGCCATGGAGGCAACCCACGATCTCGATTTCGTGTTCTGGCTGCTCGAGCCCGCCAAACCGGTGCGCGTCTATTCGCAGGGCGCCTACGGCGTGATGCAGCCGGTCAGCGGTTCCTACGACAGCATGTGGACCACGGTGACGATGGACAGCGGCGCGCTGGTGGTAATCGGCGCCGGCTGGAATCTGCCGCCCGGCTACCCGAATTTCTCATCGACCTGGGTCGAGATCACCGGCACCGAGGGTGCGCTCATCCTCGACGACACCCATCGCGACGTGTGGCTCAACACCACGGAGAAGGGCACGGTGTTTCCGATGTCGACCATGCCGGGCGAACAGGTTGATCATGTTTACGCGGGCGCCATGGGGCCGGAGACGATCCATTTTCTGGAATCGATCATGCTCGATCGGCCCGTGATGGTGAGCCCGCAGTCGGCACGCGTGGTGATGGAGGTCTACACGGCGGCCGATCTTTCGGCCGAGCGCAACGAGCCAGTTGATCTTCCCCTCTCGAACGAAGCGCTCGCCGCCGTGGCGGCGGCGCAATCGTAAGCTTCAATCCGGCGTCACTTCAGCGGACAATCACCCGCGCCATCAGGACCGAAAGCCTCGTCCGCCGACACCTTGCGCACGGGCTTGTAGTAGTCCCACGGATATTTGGATTCCGCCGGCGCCTTGACCTCGTAGACGGTGAGGTCGTAGGCAACGCGCCCGTTCTGCCGGATGGAAACCGGCTTGCCGAAATAGTCCGCCTTGGTCGATTTCATTTGCCGCATCACAGTAGCGGCGTCGTCGGATTTCGCAGCGTCCAGCGCCTTGAGATAGTTCGTCACGGCTGCGTAGGTGTTTGCCTGCGATTTGCTCGGCATCTTGTTCATACGCGCGAAGAAGCGCCGCGACCACGCGCGTGTCTGTTCATTCTCGTCCCAATAGAACCCGTCGGTGATGTAGAGCCCCTGTGCGGCTTTAAGCCCAATGGCGTTCACCTCCTGCAGGAACATCAGGAACACCACCATTTTGCGGTTGTTCTGCGTGAGCCCGAATTCGGCCGCCTGCTTGACCGCCGTCACTGTCTCGCCGCCGACTGTCGACAACGCGAAAATGTTCGCGGGCGAGGCGTTCGCCGTCAAAAGAAACGATGAATAGTCCGGGGTGCCAAGCGGGAATTTCGCGCTGCCCACGACCGTGCCGCCCGCAGCCGTGATCGCCGCGGTCGCGGCGCGTTCCATGGCGGCCCCGAATGCATAGTCGGGCGTGAGGAAGAACCATTGCTTGCCGCCTGCCGCCACAACGGCTCGTGCTGTGCCGACCGACAGTGCATTGGTGTCATCCATCCAATGCACCGTGTAGGGCGAGCAGGCCTTCCCGGTGAGATCAGCGGACGCCGCCGCCGTGATCAGCAGAACCTTTTTCTTGTCGCGCGAGATGTTCTGGACCGCGAGCGCAACGGAGGTCAGCGGCACATCTGTGATCGCGTCAACGCCCTCGACATCGTACCAGCGGCCCGCGATGGCGGCAGCGACGTCGGGCTTGTTAAGCAAATCGGCGGAGATGATCTCGATCGGCTTGCCGAGCGCCTTCCCGCCATAATCGTCCGCTGCCATCTGGGCGGCCAGCACTGCGCCGGGGCCGCCGAGATCCGAGTACACCCCGCTTTGATCGCCGAGAACTCCAATGCGGATCGCCTTCTCGCCCGCAAGCGCCTGCGTGCCGGCGAGCGCGATCAGCATGATCAGCACAGAGATGAGCCGCATGACTTCCTCCCCTCGTTAGCGCCGTCTATCACGCGGCGTTGGTATGGGCGGATTCCTACCATGCCGTCCTAGCGCACGGCGACCGGGAAATGCAGGAAGCCGCGAAACCGGGCGCGGCCGCCGCGCACGAAGGGACCTGCACGTTCGATTGTTGCGAACCGGGCGACGAGTTTTCCGATCGCGACTCGGGCTTCCATGCGCGCCAATGACATTCCGGCGCACGCATGAATGCCGAGGCCGAACGCCAGGTGGCGGTTGGGAGCGCGGCGGATGTCCAGCCGATCCGGATTGGGGAACTGTGCCGGATCCCGGTTGGCGGCGCCGATGCCGAGATGAACGTAGCTGCCGGCCGGGATCGTAACGCCGCTCAGCGCGGTGTCCTTGGCGGCGCGGCGGTTTCCCAGCTGGTTGGAACTTTCCATGCGCAGGAACTCTTCGACGGCCGTGTCGATCAGCTCGGGATGTCGCGCAAGGTCATGCCTGGCCTCAGGGTATCGCAGCAAAAGATCAATGCTGTTGCCGATGAGATTGGTCGTGGTCTCGTGACCGGCATTGAGCAGAAAAATGCAATTGTGAATGAGCTCGAGTTCCGACAGCCGGTCCGCGTCGCCGCTCGTGGCGCCGAGGTCGCTGGCCTCGATGAGGGTCGAGAGGATCTCGCGCCCGTCGCGCGTCTTGTCGTCCTTTCTGCGCGCCGCGAGCCCTTTCAAATAGTGTTTGAATTCGTCAACCGCGCCCACGCCCTGCTTAAATTGCGCGGGCGTCAGCACCGGTTCGAGCGCTCCGAGAATCGCGAGCGACCATTGACGCAGGGGGCCGCGTTCATCCTGCGGCACCCCGAGCAGATCGCCGATCAGCTGCACCGGGATGGCGGCGGCGAGATCATCGATGACGTCGATCACGCCACGCTGCGCGGCCCGATCGAGCAATCGATCAACCAGCGCCTCGATGCGCGGCTCGAGCGCCTTCAGGGCCCGCGGCGTAAAGACCGGGGCGAGCAGCTTGCGAACCCGCGAGTGGATCGGCGGATCGTTGAACACAAGGCTCGTCGTGTGATGCTCGTAGAGCGCGCTGTCGGCAAATTTCGGTTTGAAATCGATCTTCTTGTCCGAGCTCCAGGTCGAGGCATCGTGATAGACCGCCACGAGGTCGTCGTAGCGCGTCAAGAAGAACGATCCATCGGGCAGGCGGTAGACGGGTGCGAGCTCGCGCAGGGCTCGATAGGTGGGATAGGGGTCGTCCAGGAAGGCCGAGTCGAGGCGATTGAGATCGAAGTGGCGGACTATATCCGCCGCGGACCGCCCTTCGGCCGTCGTCGGAGCGTCAACCATTCATCCTCCCTCGGTCAGTGTGCCGGCGCGACCTCCTCCAGAATTTTCACCAAAGCGTCGGGCATGTCGACCATCACATCGTGGCCGCAGGGTACATCACAAATCCGCCAGCCGTTGGCTTGCGCCTTGGCGCGGGCAGCATCGAAGCCCTCGTTCGGATAGCCGGCAGCCCGGATGTAGGTCCTGTTTGCGATCCGCTCGCGCGCGCCGGCATGGGTGAGCTTTTGGGTGAAGCAGCGGATCGGGTGTGGCACGCACAGCGCATCGACCCATGCGCGGTCCTTCTCGTTGACGTGGAATGCCGCGGCGGGGCGTGGCGGCAGCACGGTTTCGCCTTTTTGCTCGGCCGCCTCGATCCCGTCGCGGGTGATCTTGATCGCCTGGTCGGCGACACTCTGCCCGCTGTCCGGGTAGAACGCATCGAGGAACACAATCGAACCGATCGCGCCGACCATCTCCTCCGCCACCCCGGACGCAACCATGCCGCCATACGAGTGGCCTACCAGGACCACGCGGTCGAGCCGTTCCCATTTCATAAGGTTGACCACGTCGGCGATGTGGGTGCGCAGGTCGATCGCGGGCGTCAGCAGGTGCGACCGCTCGCCGACGCCGGTCAGGGTTGGCGCGAACACCTCGTGACCGTGCGCGGTCAGGAGCCGGGTCACACGCCGCCAGCACCAGGCACCGTGCCAGGCCCCGTGCACCAGGACAAAGGTTGCCATGAGCGCCCCCCTCCGCCGCCTCGGCGCGGCTCAACGCGATGCGCCAACGGCATAGCTGCATTGATCAAAGGTCAGACGTGTCGCCTCGCGCACGCCGCGCGCGACCGCCGCAGCGCACACTAGCTCATAATTCATCGACGCCGGAACACTTCATGCTCTCTATTGTTTATGCGTTTATCGGGGACTCTAAATTTTGCGTCGCGTCTCACGTTCCCGTGAAATCGCATCCGCGAGCGTTGTCACGCCTTTTTGGATTGGTTCGAAGCTGTCTATGATCGCTTCAAACAACCAAACAATCGCACCAGTGGAGGTCGAGAATGGTCAGCCTCACCATCAACGGCAAAGCTCACGAGGTCGACGTCGACCCTGACACTCCCCTGCTCTGGGTCATTCGGGATTGGGTCGGTTTGACCGGAACCAAGTACGGATGCGGCATTGCACAATGCGGCGCCTGCACGGTTCATGTTGACGGCGTCGCGACGCGCTCCTGCTCGATTCCCGTGAGCGCGGTGACCAGCAACCAGCTCACGACCATCGAAGGTCTCGCCCAGAACGGCACCCCGCATCCGGTTCAGAAGGCGTGGATCGCCAACGACGTCCCGCAATGCGGCTATTGCCAGAGCGGCATGATCATGGCCGCCGCGGCACTGCTCAAGGACAAGCCCAAACCGACCGATGCGGACATCGACGCGGCGATGACGAACATCTGCCGCTGCGGCACCTATCAGCAGGTCCGTGAGGCAATTCACACCGCTGCCAGCGCGTGAGGGAGGGCACGATGAACCACATGCCAAAGCTCGATCGCCGCGCATTCCTGGTGAGCTCTGCGGCCGCCGGCCTGACTCTCGGCTTCCACATCCCGCTGGGTGACGAAGCGCAGGCGCAGACAACCACGCCCGAGATCAACGCCTGGGTGGTGATCAAGCCGGACGATACGGTCGTGATCCGCATTGCCCGCTCCGAGATGGGTCAAGGCACCCGCACGGGCCTTGCCCAGCTGGTCGCTGAAGAACTGCAGTGCGACTGGTCAAAGGTTACGACCGAATATCCGACCCCCGGCCAGAACGTCGCGCGCAATCGCGTGTGGCAGAATTTCTCGACCGGCGGCAGCCGCGGCATCCGCGACTCCAACGAATACGTCCGCAAGGGCGGAGCCGCGGCGCGCATGATGCTCGTTCAAGCCGCCGCCAACGCCTGGAACGTGCCGGCGTCCGAGTGCTCGGCAGCGAGCAGCGTCATCACCCACAAGGCGAGCGGGCGCACCGTGACCTACGGTCAGGTCGCCGACGCGGCCAGCAAGCTCGAAGCCCCCAAGGACGTTGCGCTCAAAAATCCAAAAGATTGGACCATTGCGGGCAAGCCGCTGAAACGGCTCGACACCTTGCCGAAGACCAACGGGACGCAGATCTACGGCCTCGACATCAAGCTTCCCGGTATGGTGGTTGCGGCCATCAAGGAAAATCCGGTTTGGGGCGGCAAGGTGAAGAGCTTCGATGCCAGCAAGATCGAAGGTAGGCCCGGGATCAAGCGCGTCCTTGCGGTCGGCGACAACGGCGTCGCGGTGATCGGCAACACCTTCTATCAGGCGAAGACCGCGCTCGCGGATCTCCCGATCGAATGGGACAACGGCGACAACGTCAAACTGTCGAGCGCCACTATCGCGGCGATGCTCAAGGAAGGGCTCGACGCCGAGACCGCCTTCGTCGGCAACAAGAACGGCGACGCCAAAGCCACGCTCGCCAGCGCGACCAAGAAAGTCGAGGCGGTCTACAGCTATCCGTTCCAGGCGCACGCCACCATGGAGCCTATGAACGCGACCGCGCTTTATACCGCCGACAGCTGCCGAGTTTGGTGCCCGACCCAGAACGGCGAAGCAGCGCTTGCGGCTTGCGCAGAGGCGGCCGGCCTCCCGGTCGCCCAATGCGACGTGATTAAATACGACCTCGGCGGTGGCTTCGGCCGCCGTGGCATGAGCGACTACGTTCGCCAAGTCGTGCTGATTGCCAAGCAGATGCCGGGCACGCCGGTGAAGATGGTGTGGTCGCGCGAAGAAGATATGACGCACGATTTCTACCACCCGATCACGCAGTGCAAACTGACGGGCGGATTCGACGCGGCCGGCAACCTCACCGCGCTGCACATGCGGATCTCCGGCCAGTCGATCCTGGCGTACGTGTTTCCGGCGAACCTGCAGAACGGCATGGACCCGGCGGTGTTTCAGGGTCTCACGCCCAACAGCCCCGAGGGTCATTTCGGCTACACGATCCCGAACCTGCTGATCGATCACGCGATGCGCAACACGCCGGTGCGGCCGGGCTTCTGGCGCGGCGTCAACACCAACCACAACGCCATCTATGTGGAATGCTTCATGGATGAGTTGGCCCACGCCGCCGGCCAGGACCCGCTGGCGTTCCGGCAAAAGCTGTTGGCCGATCATCCCAAGCATCTAGCGGTGCTCAATGCGGTCGCGGAGCGAGCCGGCTGGGGCAAGCCCGCGCCGGCTGGCGTTTATCGCGGCCTCGCGCAGTTCATGGGCTACGGCAGCTATGTGGCCGCGGTCGCGGAGGTGTCGGTCACCAATGGGCAGCTTAAGGTCCATCGCATCGTCGCCGCCACCAACAGTGGCCACGCCGTCAACCCGGCGCAGATCGAGCGTCAAGTTGCGGGCTCGTTCGTCTACGGCCTTTCGGCGGCGCTTTACGGCGAATGCACCGTTAAGGACGGCCGCATGGAGCAGGAGAACTTCGACTCCTACGAAGTCATGCGCATGGACGAGATGCCGAAGGTGGAGACCATCGTGATGCCGTCCTACGACTTCTGGGGCGGCGTCGGCGAGCCCACTATTTCGGTCGCGGCGCCGGCGGTGCTCAACGCAATCTTCGCGGCAACCGGCAAGCGGATCCGCGAGCTACCGTTGAAGAACCACAACCTCCGCACGGCGTGATCCGCGACGTTGTCTCGGCCGCCGTGGTAGCCTGTGGTCATGCGCGCGACCTGTGGAGCAAACCGGCGGCAAGTCCTTCAACGCGGCGCGGCGGCTGCAGCCGCCGCGATCTGTCCTTTGCCCGCAATTGCGCAAAACGCGGCGAGGATCGTCGTTATCGGCGGCGGCTTCGGGGGCGCTAACTGCGCGCGGGCGCTCA
>DATIPA010000226.1:0-7557 GCA_035472475.1 Xanthobacteraceae bacterium
TTGGCTCGGAAGCACAAGCGTGCCCGCGAGATTCGCGGTCGCGCAGATCAGACAATAATCGTCGGTGGAATGGCCGGTGCCCGGGTCGCCGGTCCGATCAACCGCTGCTGACTGGGCTTGCGCGCCGGCCAGTCCCGGCACGCCAGCGAAATCGCGCGCGTGGATGTGGCCAAACGACAGCGTGATCTGCAGCGCCAGCGCGAACAGCGCGAGCGTTCCAGCAAACCTGCGATTGGTCCGAATCCAGCGCATCTCGACGTCACCTAGATTGAGCCGGGTCATGCTAGTCAGAAGACCGTGGCAAGTGAAGGGCGCCATTCGGCGCGGATCTTGCGAATTTACTTGGGTGTGGTCGCCGGGCTACAGACCCCAAGGTCCGCAACAGGTGCTAGCGCTGGTACGGCCGGCGCCGATGACGGTGAACTGGTGCGTTGACCGGCTTCTTCGTGGTCTCGACGGATCTCAGCGGAACAAAATCGGCATGGTGGTAAGTCCCGCCGCGCGCGTAAGCCGCGCTGCAGATCCCGAGCATCAACATTGCGCAGAGTAGTTGGCAACATTGCTTGAACATAACCTCGCTCCTGTTGCCCATCGATTTGATGAGCTCACGACCGCACGCGAAATGCGCACGGACGCAAGTGCATCGCATCGCCGTCAAATGACGACGATGCGGTCAGCTCGATCGATGGTCAGGCGAGGGGAGGGGCGCGCGCACTAAACAGCGCGTGATCAATACGTTTGCGGAATGTTGAGCAAAAGTGCCGATATGATGTGTCGGTCGAATTGACCGGCAGGACGAGCGCAACCTCGCTGGGCGGCACGCCCGTGCCCGCCAGATTTATGCTTGCGCAGATCAGACAATAGTCATCGGTCGAATGACCGGTGTTGTGATCGCCGGTCGCTGGGTCAGCTGCCGTCGCCCGCGCCTGGGCGAGTGACACGCCGGGTGCGGCCGCAGAATCGCGCAGATGGATGTGACCGAACGCGAGCGTGATCTGCAGCGCGAGCGCGAACAGCGCCAGCGTGCCAGATGCTCTCCGATTGGATCGAAACCAGCGCATGACCGGGGCCATCCCGCTGTCGGTCGCGATGTGTAGCAGAATGAAGTCGGCCCGGGAAATCGCAGGATCTGGCCCTTCAATATTCGGTCGCGCGCGGCCGCCGCGATATGTCGCCCATAAGCGATTGAGTTTTCACAAATATTAGTCTGCGTGGGTCCGTTGCGACCAGGCGCCGCGCCCGGTTGCACTGGCAATTCTGAGGTGGTATTATGACTGACTAGTCAGTCATAATGGTGTCATGGATGACTGAACAAGAGAAAGATACCGGTCCGGCACGGCCTGCGGTCGGCGAATTGAACCAACAGGTCGGAGGACGTGCCCAAAAGGCCGCGGCGCGGCGCGCCGCGATCCTTGCGGCCGCGCTCGATGAGTTCTCGGCACGTGGGTTCGCGGCGGCGCGGCTCGACGACGTCGCGCGCCGGGCCGATGTCGCCAAGGGCACAATCTAGCTGCACTTCAAGGACAAGGAGGCGCTGTTCCAGGAACTCGTGCGCACGATGCTCAGCCCGCTGGTGATGACGCTCGAGCAATTGCGCGCAAGCGACGTTCCGATCCGGGTTGTGCTCGAACGTTTTGCTGATCTGTTTGTGCGCGAAATCTACGGGACCCGACGACGCGACGTCGCGCGCCTGGTGATCACCGAAGGCGCGCGGTTTCCGGCCATCGCGGAGTTCTACTACCGCGAAGTGGTGGAACGGGGCATTGCGGCGATGCGCGCGATGATCGAACGCGCCGTCGGCCGCGGCGAGCTGAGCCACGCCGCGCTCGCCCGTTTTCCCCAGCTCGTGGTTGCGCCCGGCCTCGTCGCCATCCTCTGGGTCGGTCTGTTCGATCGCTTCGCCCATCTCGACGTCGCCGGCATGATGCGGGCCCACATCGAGATCCTGCTGGGGCCCGGGAGTGAGCCATGACCCGGGGCGCGCGTCTGCTGAGGATGTTGCTCGCGCTGGCGGTGAGCGTCGGTCTCGCGGCCTGTAACGACCGGCAACCCAAGTATCAGGGCTGGATCGAGGCCAATCTGATTTTCGTGGCGCCCGACGAGATCGGTCGGGTGGTGACGTTGAATGTGCGCGAAGGCGATCCCGTAAAGGCCGGTGATTCTTTGTTCACGGTCGACGACGATCTCCAGAAGGCCGATCTCAACCTCAACATGGCGAGCCTGACCAACGCGCGCCAGACATTCGACCGCGCCTCACAGCTCGCCAAGACCGGCGCCGGCACGCAAAAGGACCTCGATGCCGCCTCAGCCGAACTGCGCAGCGCCGAGGCGCGCGTCAATACGTCACAAACGCGGCTGGCGCGCCGGAAGTTGGCAAGCCCGGTGACCGGCACGGTGCAGCAGATCTATTTCCGCCCCGGTGAGATGGTGCCGGCGGGCCGCCCGATCCTGGCAATCCTGCCGCCCGGAAACTTGAAGGTGCGCTTCTTCGTTCCGGAACCGGTGCTGCAGAAGATTGCCTACGGCGACACCGTTACGGTGCGCTGCGACGGATGCGCCGATCAGGCCGCGAAGGTGAGCTTTATCGCCAAGTCGGCGGAATACACGCCACCCGTGATCTATAGCCTCGAGGAGCGCAACAAACTCGTGTTCCTGATCGAGGCGCTGCCCGAACAGCCCGACAAAGTCCGTGTCGGCCAGCCGGTCGATGTGTTGTTGGAACCGAAAGTATGACCGCCGCACCCGATATCGCGATCGAGGTCGAAGGTCTGACCAAATCCTTCGACGGGCACACGGTCGTGCGTGACCTGTCCATGAAGGTGCGACGCGGAACGATCTACGGCTTTCTGGGGCCGAACGGCAGCGGCAAGACCACGACGATCCGCATGCTGTGCGGCCTGCTCACGCCGGATGCCGGCCGCGGCACCTGCCTTGGCTTCGACATCATCAAGGACGCCGACCAGATCAAGCGGCGTGTCGGCTACATGACCCAGCGTTTCAGCCTCTACCAGGACCTCTCGGTGCGCGAAAACCTTGATTTCGTCGCCCGGCTCTACGGCGTGCGCGAGCCGACCAAGGCGGCGCGCGCCATGATCGAGCGGCTCGGTCTTGCGGGCCGCGAAAACCAGATCGCGGCGTCGCTGTCCGGAGGCTGGAAGCAGCGCCTGGCGCTCGGCGCCTGCACACTGCCGAACCCGCAGCTCCTCTTGCTGGACGAGCCGACCGCCGGTGTCGACCCGAAGGCGCGGCGCGAGTTCTGGAACGAGATCCATACGCTCGCGGCCGACGGCCTGACCGTGCTGGTGTCGACCCACTATATGGACGAGGCCGAACGCTGCCACGAGATCGCCTATATCGCCTATGGGTCGCTGCTGACCCATGGCACCGTCGCCGACGTGATCGCGCAGTCCGGCCTCGTCACCTACACCGTGACCGGTGACAGCCTGGACGAACTCGCCCGGCAGCTGTCGGGTCAGCCCGGCGTCGACATGGTGGCGCCGTTCGGCGCGAGCCTGCACGTCTCCGGGCGGGATCCGCAACTCCTCGAGCGCACGATCGCGCACTACCGCGAGCGCGGCGGCGCACGGTGGCAACGCGGCGAGCCCTCGCTCGAGGACGTGTTCATCGAGCTAATGAACAGCGCGCAGGATAATTTTCAATGAGCTTCGCGCACGTCATACCGTCCGCGGATTTCTGGCGCCGAACCGCCGCGATGCTGATCAAGGAATTCATCCAGCTGCGGCGCGATCGCGTGTCGTTTGCGATGATCGTGCTGATCCCGGTCATGCAGCTCCTCCTGTTCGGCTACGCGATCAACACGACGCCGCGCCATATGCCGACCGTCGTGCTGCTGCAGGAGCAGAGCGACGTCGGACGCTCGATCCTCAAGGCCATCGAAAACACCGCCTATTTTCGGGTCGTCCGCCAAGCGCGCGACGCAGCCGAATTCGATCAGCTGCTCAAATCCGGCACGGTGCTGTTCGGCGTCGAAGTTCCGGCCGAATTCGAGCGTGCGCTGCGCCGAGGCGATCGTCCGGCGCTGCTGTTTGCTGCCGACGCCACCGATCCGGTCGCATCCAGCACCGCAATGGCGTCGCTCGGGCAGATTGTGCAGACGGCGCTGGTCAACGACCACGCCATACCGGATCAGTCTGCCGGTGCCTTCGAGATCCGCGCGCATGCCCGCTACAATCCGGCAGCCTCGACCGCGCTCAACATCGTCCCGGGCCTGGTCGGAACGATCCTGACCATGACCATGCTGATCTTCACCGCGCTCTCGGTGACGCGCGAGATCGAGCGCGGCACCATGGAAAATCTGCTGGCGATGCCGATCACCCCGGTTGAGGTGATGCTCGGCAAGATCATTCCCTACGTGCTGGTCGGCTTCGTCCAGGCCGCGCTGATCATCGGCCTGGGGGTTGGAATCTTCGGGGTCCCGGTGTTCGGCAGCATCTTTCTGCTGGCGGCGCTGTCGACCTTGTTCATCACCGCCAACCTGTCGATCGGCTACACGTTCTCGACCATCGCGCAGAACCAGCTGCAGGCGATGCAGATGTCGATGATGTTCTTTTTGCCCAACATTCTGCTGTCCGGCTTCATGTTTCCGTTCGCCGGCATGCCGGCGTGGGCGCGCTGGATCGGGGAGGGGCTCCCGCTCACGCATTATTTGCGCATCGTCCGTGCCATCATGCTCAAAGGCTCAGGCCTTGCCGATCTGCGCTATGACGCACTTGCGCTCACAGCCCTGATGCTGATCGCGATGGCGATCGCGGTCATGCGCTTTCGTCGAACCCTGGATTGACGACGGATTCGCAATCCACGCGTCGATGGTTCCGATCTGCAAAATTCGCATAGGCGAGGGCGCGCGCGCCGGGCTATACCTAAACCCAGTGCCGGAAAGATTCACGATGCCATCGACCGAAAAGCCGATCCCGCCGGAAGAACAAGCCCGTCATCGCCGCCGCACCATCGGCTTTCTGAACTGGGGGCATTTGCTCGACCATTACGTCCTGCTGATCTACCCGACCGTCGTGCTCGGGCTCGAGGCGGTCTACAACCGGTCTTACGGCGACCTGTTGATGCTGTCGACCGCATCGTTCACGGTGTTCGGGCTGTTGGCGCTCCCATGCGGCTGGATCGCGGATCACTGGAGCCGCCGCAACATGATGGCGATCTTTTTCTTCGGCACCGGCATCGCCGCCGCCGCCGTCGGATTGGCGCCGAACTTCACTGTGCTGGCGATCGCGCTATGCGCGGTCGGCGTGTTCGCCGCAATCTACCATCCGGTTGGTCTACCGACGCTGATCGACACCGCGGTCAACCGTGCCCGCACCATGTCGTGGAACGGCGTCTTTGGAAATGTCGGCGTGTCGATTGCGAGCGGCATCACCGCGCTGATCGTCACGCAAATCGGCTGGCGTTGGGCTTTCTTCATCCCGGCGGCCGTTTTCATCGTCAGCGGCATCGCCTACGTCTTGTTGGTTCCGGATGAGGGCCGCAGACGCCTACCGGCTCCGACGGTACACGATGTCGTGCTCGATCGCCGGCTCACGATTACGGTCATTGGGCTGTTCATGCTGCTCGCGCTGTTCTCCGGCCTCGTCTTCAACGCCCTGACAATCACGTTGCCCAAGATCGTCGATGCCCGCGTCGGGCGCGACGTGTCGCTTGAACTCGTCGGCACCATCGCGACCGCGGTCTTCCTGTGCGGCGCCATGGCGCAACTGTCGATGGGACGCCTGGTCGAGCGGATCCAACCGCACCTGGTGATGTCGGGCATTGCTGTCACCCAGCTGGTGGCGATGCTGCTGGTGACGCATCTCACCGGATGGCGTCTCATTCCGGCGCTCGCGCTGGCGGTCGCGTCGATCTACGGGCAGGTCACCGTCGGCGACATCGTGCTCGCGCGCTACACGCCGGCGGCTTGGCGCGGGCGCGTCTACGCCATGCGGTTCTTTCTGATCTTCACCACCGCCGGCCCCGCCGTCTGGGTGATCGGGCGCCTGTGGGATCGGGGAGGCGCAGATCTGGTCCTGTTCGTGACCGCGGTCATCGCCGGCTTCTTTGCGATCAATTCGCTTGGCATTACCGCGCTAGTGGCAGGCGCCGAGGGACGGCGCGCACGCGTGGCCGCGGTTGCACCCGCCGAGTAACGCCGCTCGAGCAGCAGAACCGCATACCATCCAGTCAGCGTGTAGATTCCCTTTGTCTGTGCCATCGCGGCAGCGTGAGTTACAATGGCCGCGATTGGGGGGTGTCATGAAAAGGTTCTGCATCGCAGGTGCAGCCTTTGCCGCGCTCATCGCGAGCCCGGCGATGGGCGCCGACAAACCGGTGAAGGCCGCGATCTACAAAGCTCCAGCGCCCGCTCCTTTTAGCTGGACCGGGTTCTACGTGGGCGGCAACGGCGGCTATGGCTGGGGAGACCGGACCGCCAATTTGAACCCGGGCGACTCCACCGCAGTGCTCGCGACTTCGGCAGTCGCAGGCGGCACTCGTCCGCCGGCGGTTCCATTCGACCTCCACGGCGGACTTGGCGGATTGCAGGGCGGGTACAACTGGCAATTTGATCGCAACTGGCTCGTCGGCATCGAAGCGGACTACGACTGGGCGCGCATCCGCGGCACCGGAACGTCCGCCTTCTTTCTCAACGGCCTGCCGTCGACCTTTCAGGTCAACCAGACCATCACGTCGTTCGGAACCGTCAGAGGACGCGTCGGTTGGTTAGCGATCCCCACGCTGCTGGTATATGGGACCGGCGGATTTGCCTATGGTCATGTTACCGAAAACCAGACCGTCGTTGGCGGGGGGACGCTTGCGACCGCGGTTTCCGGTTTCTTCTGCGGTCCCAGCGTTCTGTGCTTTGCCGGCAACTCGTCTCGCACCCTTAACGGCTGGACGGTGGGTACCGGTCTCGAATACGCGCTGTGGGAACACTGCACGATCAAGGCCGAGTATCTCTATGTCAACCTCGGCAGCGGCGATGTGGTCGGTATGCCCGCGGTGTCCGTCGCCGGCCTGGCGCCCGGGACGATTCGGAGTTCCTTCACGTCGGCTAACACTCAGGTCGATTTCCATGTAGTCCGTGCCGGCGTGAATTGGAAATTCTAGTTGGTTCGGCGCCAATCATGCGCAACGTCAGAACTGGTGCACGGCGAGATGTTCCACCGCGGCGCCCGTGCGCTCATGAATGAGCTCGGCGATCCACTGGCGGTGGCAATGTCGGGGATCGCGTTCGTAGCAAAGGAGACAAAGCCGCGTGCCCGAGCGGGCCAGCGCTGCGAGTTCGTCAAGCTCTTCACGCGCCTGCGGCGTGGCGAGGTGCTTCTGATAGACGTCGAACAGCTTGGCGAGATCGCCTCGGCGAGCAGCTAGTCGGCCTTCCTTGGGCGTGCCGAGGCCGCGCAGGTGCAGATACCGGATCCCGCGCTCGTCGAGCCCGGCGGCAAGTTGCCGCTTTGAAAACCCGGGCCGTCGCGAGGCCGCAACCGCGCGCACATCGACGAGCAGCCCAACCTGCGCGCGCGCAAGTTCGTCGAGCACGGCTGCCGCCGGTGT
>DATIPA010000227.1:0-13011 GCA_035472475.1 Xanthobacteraceae bacterium
TACTGAGGTCACGAAAGAAGCGGCCGAGATGATACTCGCCGACGACAATTTCGCCTCGATCACCGCGGCCGTGAAGGAGGGTCGCACGGTCTACAACAACATCGAGAAGGCCATTCTGTTCATGCTGCCGACAAACGTCGCGCAGGCGATGGTGATCGCGATCGCCATCCTGATGGGCTTCACCATGCCGATTACCGCGCCGCAAGTCCTATGGGTCAACATGGTGACGTCGGTGGCTCTGGGGCTTGTGATCGCGTTTGAGCCGCACGAACTCGACGTGATGAACCGTACGCCGCGTGCCGTTGCTCGGCCCATTGTGACGGGATTTGGTCTTTGGCGAATCGCGTTCGTCGGGGCAGCACTCGTCGTCTATACGCTCTGCGCGTTCTTTTGGATGAAGTCGCACGGCGCCTCCGATCAGCTGGCCCGCACGGCCGCGGTCAACGCGATCACCATTGGCCAAGTGTTTTATTTGCTGAACAGCCGCTACCTGCTCGACTCCTCGTTCTCGATCACGGCACACCTTGGAAACCAATATCTGCCGCACGGGATCGGCGCCGTCGTATTGCTTCAGCTCCTGTTCACCTACGCGCCGCCGCTGCAGCGGCTGTTCGACACCCAGCCTCTCCCCGCGTCGGCCTGGCCATGGCTCATCGGCGGGGGATTTGTGTTTTTCCTCGTGGTCGAGGCAGAAAAGGCCGTGATCCGATCAAGTGATTCTTTGCGCCGCAGCGTCTGCGCGCTCGAGGCCGGCTCCTGACCATCGATCGCAAGGGCCGGAACCATAAAAACATGACGTCAAGGAGAAAGGTCATGGCTGCAAAGCAAGCCAAGGGGGACGAGCCTAGCTCGAAACTGAGACGCAAGGCTTATGAAAAGCAACTGCGCAAGCTGCAGGTCGATCTCTGCGGGCTGCAGGATTGGGTCAAGCACAAAGGGTTGCGGGTGATCATTGTGTTCGAGGGGCGCGACGCGGCCGGAAAGGGCGGCACTATCAAGGCGATCACGGATCGCGTCAGCCCGCGCGTATTCCGCGTGGTTGCGTTGCCCGCCCCATCAGACCGCGAAAAATCGCAGATATTCTTCCAGCGCTATCTCACACATTTTCCCGCAGCCGGCGAAGTCATCATCTTCGACCGGAGTTGGTACAACCGCGCCGGCGTCGAGTACGTCATGGGTTTTTGTACCGAAAAGGAGCATCAGCAATTTCTGATTGTGGCTCCGGAGGTCGAGCAATACATCGTCGACAGCGGAATCGTGTTGATCAAATTCTGGCTCGAAGTCGGAAAGGACGAGCAGGAGCGCCGTTTCCTGGCTCGTATCCGCGACCCTCTGCGACAATGGAAGCTCAGCCCGATGGATCTCGAATCCTACAAACGTTGGTACGAATACTCGAAAGCCCGCGATATCATGCTGAAGGCGACCGACACCAAATTCGCACCCTGGAAAATTGTGCGCTCGGACGACAAACGTCGCGCGCGGCTCAATTGCATTTCGCACATCCTAAAGACGATACGGCCCGGCAAGGTGCCTTCATCAAAAGTGAAGTTGCCCAAACGTTCAAAGCAGGGCGCTTATGACGACCAGGCGGTCCTCAAGCGCCATAATTTCGTGGCCGAGAAATATTGACGTGGTCCTGCAGATTGTAGACCGCTCCTGCGTCCTTCAATAGACGGAAGCACGCGCCGCGCGGGCGCCGCCGATCGGGAGCTCGGGTCCACCATGCCCAACGTGACTGACGCCGGTACGTCCGGCGCCTCTGTTCACCCGTCTTCCGCTCTGACGCAGCACGAAATACGCATCATCGTGCTGTGCGTTTTGCTCGCAACCCTGATCGCGGCGCTGGATCAGACCATTGTTTCGACGGCCCTGCCGACGATCGGCCGGGCGCTCGGCGATGTCCAGCAACTCACCTGGGTGGTCACCGCCTACCTGCTGGCCGCCACCGTGGTCACGCCGATCTACGGCAAACTCAGCGACCTCTATGGCCGCCGCAGCACATTGCTGATTGCGGTCAGCATATTCGTCGCCGGCTCGATCGCATGCGCGTTGTCGCAAAACATGCTGATGTTGATCATCGCCCGAACGTTCCAGGGGCTGGGCGGCGGCGGGCTAATCTCGCTCTCGCAGACGGTGATCGGCGACGTTATTTCACCCAAGGAGCGCCCGCGCTACCAAGCCTACATTTCGGGGGTGTTCGTGATCGCGAGCCTGGCCGGCCCGCTGCTCGGCGGGTTCATCGCCGAGCATCTGCATTGGTCGCTCATCTTCTGGATCAATCCGCCGATCGGTCTTCTGGCTCTGCTGCCGATGTATTCGCTGCTGCGCAAACTGCCGGTCGACCGGCAGCATCACCGGATCGACATTTTCGGCGCAGCGCTGCTGGTGGTGGCGACGGTCGCGCTGATGCTGGCGCTGAACTGGGGCGGCGTAACCTACGCGTGGACCTCGCTTCCGATCGTCGGCCTTGCCGTCGTTTTCGTGCTCTTCGCGGTGCTGTTCTTCATGCGCCAGCACCGTGCCCCCGAGCCGCTGCTGCCCGTGTCGGTCCTCTCCAATCAAGTCATTCTGACCGCGACGCTCGCCGCCTCGCTCGGCACCGGCATATCGGTCGGATTGATGATCTTCACGCCGATCTATTTTGAGACCGTGCGTAGGCTCACCCCGAGCATGTCCGGCGTGATGTTGATCCCGCTCATGATCGGAACCGCCATCGGCGCCGCCATCGCCGGCCGCATGATGGCGAGTGTGACGCACTACAAGCGCCTGCCGGTCGTCGGGCTCGGGGTGGCGACCGTTGCCGTGGTGCTTCTGGGCGTCGACCCGCAGGAGTTGCCGCTGGCGGCCGTCGAACTATTGCTGATGCTGACGAGCGCCGGGTTCGGCACGGTCCTGCCGATCGCGACGAACTGCGTGCAGAACGCGGCCCCTGCCGGACAGCTCGGCACCGCGACCGGCGTGATGGTGTTCATGCGATCGCTTGCCGGCACCGTCGCGGTCGCGATCTTCGGTGCCATTTTGTTCGGACAGATGCATGCGAGCGGCCACCTGCATGGTATCGGCGGCGACTTCACCAAGAGCGGTGCGAATTTCCCGGCGATCTTCCGTTGGATCTTTGCTGCCGCCGGACTTGGATTTGTCGGCGCACTCCTGGCGATTCTGGCGATGCGCGAGCTCCCGCTGAAGGAGCACAGCGCGATCGAGGGCGCCAATTCGGGCTGAACAAACCCCCGATTCATCGATCGATTCGGGCCCGAAACGCGTTCTTAACCACGTTTGCTGTGGCAAATTAATCACATCCAAACACATTCAAACGATCATGCCCCGCGCGGCAGCCGTAGGGCCACGGTTCTGCCCTCATTGACTGTCGGATTGTGTCGCGTGGGGGTACAAGCATGTTCAGCGTCAACGATTTGAACTACGCGCGCGTCGAGATCGACGCGAGGCGTCGCCGTTTTGGGGAATGGGTTGGGAGCGGCCGAGGCCGGACTGCGGCTCGGCTGGTCGCCGTTCTACTGGTCGGAGCAGGGCTTGCGGCCTGTGCCCAGGCGCCGGTGGCAAACTATCAGCCGCAGAGCAGCCGGCAGGCGGCGTTGCACAAGCGGCATTCACCGCTCGCCAGCAGAGAGGCGTCGCTTGATGCGTCGTCGTCATCGGGAGTGGCGAGCTACTATTCGAGCGGCGCGAGGACCGCGAACGGCGAGCAGTTCAATCCGAACGAGTTCACCGCCGCGCATCGCACGCTGCCGTTCGGAACCAAATTGCGCGTTACCAACGTTTCCACCGGACAGTCGGTGACGGTGCGCGTCAATGACCGCGGGCCGTTCGTTCCCGGGCGCGTGGTCGACGTCTCGTCTTCCGCCGCCGAATCGCTGGGGATGACCGGCAAGGGCGTCGCCAAGGTCAAACTCGACGTCGTTCAGTAGTTTTTGGGGGGGGTGGCCAGAGCGCTTTCCGAGCGGGGGTTCGGAGAGCGCTCTGGCTCTTTTTTATCAGCCCTGCGGTTCGATCTTCGTCAGGCGAACGTAGTCGCCCCAATCCTTGATCTGTTCACGGAAAAAAGCCTGGCCCTCATCGGGCGTGCTGGCCCAAGGATCGCTCGCGATTACTGCGAGGAAGGACTTCGTTTCCTCGGTCGCGACCACCTGCCTGAACCAGGCGTTGAGCTGATCGACGACCGGCCGCGGCGTTGCGGCGGGCACCAGCGCGGCCCACCACGTGCGCACGTCCATCGGATATCCGAGTTCCGTCATGGTCGGGAGATCAGGTGCACTTTGCATGCGCGTCGCCGCGCCGACCGCGAGAATGCGCATGCGGCCGGCACGCGCCTGCGCCATCGCCTGGATATTGTCGGGAATCGCGTAGTCGATGTTGCCGCCGTACAGATCGTTGAGGAAATCGGCGCCCGTGCGGTAGCCAACTTCGACCGATTGCAAACCAGCCCTTTCCTTGAAGAGCGCACCCAGCACTTTTGAGGTCGGGTTCGCGATCGCGTAGCTCGCCTTGTCACCCTTGAGTTTCATTGCGGCGGTAAGCTCGGGGGCGGTCTTCCAAGGCGCGTCGGCGCGGACGCCAAGCATCATCGTCGCCTTGTTGAGGGTCGCCGCGATCTGCAACGCGTTGCCGACATCGACCGACGGGTTCTTGAAGATGTGCATGTTGGCCGCGACCCCGCTCGCGCCGGTGACGTAGATCACGTGCCCGTCGGGCTTGGAGCGCGCCACATATTCAGTCGCGAGATTGCCGATCGCACCGACCCTGTTTTCGACGATGATCGAACGGCCCATGAGCGGGCGCATTTTCTCGGAGAAATAGCGCACGATGATGTCGGCGCCGCTACCGGCCGCGAACGCGCAGATGAAATGCACGTCCTGCGTCGGATAGGTTTGGGCTAACGTCGGTTGTGGAACCGCCACGGCAACGAGTGCGGCGGCAGCCGCCCCAATCAACAGTGTCCCAGGCCGCATGCGCGCCTCCCCGTCTGGCAGTGCTTGTTGCGGCGATTTTCCGCCCGCTGCGCAGAGAAAGCAACGGGCCGCGGCGACCAACGACGGCCCGCGAAAGAGCGCTCCCGCGGTTGCGCCTCAATTGTCGTGCGCGAGAAAGCGGCCTAGCGCGGACTATTCCGCCGCGATCGCCGGCGCCGCGTCCGGATCGAGGTGGCGCAGCTTGGGCGCCACCTCCTGCATGAACAACTCCATCGAGCGCGCGCGTTTTTCGCGGGTCGCATAATCGCGTCCGGCATGAAACATGAGCGTGCCGAAGCCGCCGACCTGATCGTAAAATTCGAGGACACGCTTAGCCACAGTGTCGGGGCTGCCGATGAACAGGTTATGGGTCTCGACCAAATAGTCGTAGGTAATGTCCTGCAGCGTGCCGCCGGGCGGAATGCGCTCAACCTGATGATGCGGCGTGTTGACGATTTCCCACTTGATCACACCCGTGTAGGACTCGCGCATATCCTCGATCGCCTTCTTGTCGGTCTCGGCGACGTAGATCACCCGGCAGGTGCGCAGATCGCGGCGCCGCGCCTTGCGCCCGGCGGTGACCTGCGACTTGACCAGCGTGTCGGCGAATAGCCGCAGACGCGGGATTGGAATGAAGTCGCCGGTCAGCACCATCAGCCCGAGCCGGCCGGCAAGCTCGACCGACCCGACCGTGTTGGCGGCAGCGATGCCGACCGGCGGATGCGGCTTCTGCACCGGCGGGCATTCCAGCAGCATTTTCTTGCCCCTCCAGAACGGGCCGTCGTAGTCGACCGGCTCCTTGCTGGTCCAAAGCTTGAGCATCAGCTCGATCGACGGCTCCATGACGGCACGCATGGAATTTGGATCAAGTCCGCGCCATTCGAGCTTCCTGGGATAAAATCCGGTACCGATGCCGAGCATGTAGCGGCCGCCGGTGAGCTGGTCGGTGGTGTTGGCCTCGAGCGCGACCTGCAGCGGGTGATAGTAGCCGAGCGGCCGCACCGCGGATCCGAGCCGAATGCGCGCGGTCCGGCCGGCGGCCTTGCAGATGATGAGCTCAGCCGGGCTCTGGTGCTCGGAGAACCAGATCTCGTTGAAGCCAAGCCGGTCGGCGACCTCGGCCTCGAAAATATCCTCGTTCCAAGCCTCGCCGATCGGACGGTCGGGACGGCGATTGTTGGAAAAGAGGCCGAATTCCATGAGTCGTCGATCCTGGCTTTGGACGCCCCGGCAGGCCGGCCGAAATCGAACGCGTTCGGAAACCGGGACGTTGCTGTTGTGCGGCCAGACTAGGTGAATCAATCGCCGTTCGGCAAGCAATCCGGGTTGCTAGCTGCCATGCCGTATGACAACGCATGTCGTAGCGAGTTAGGCGCGCAATCCCACTTGATGCTCGAGTACGACCTCTCTCCCAGTCCGCGCCGATTCCAGCATCGCGAGACACACCTCCATGGTGGCGCGGCTCCAAGCGCCATCGTGCAGCGGCGATCGGCCGTCAACCACCGCGTCGTAGAGCTCGTCGATCGCCTCGGCGCGCGGCACCGCGGGCGGCGGCAGCGGATTGAGGCGAACACCGCTGTCGTCGAAGATCACGACGCCGTCCGGGGTGGGCCGCAGGTCGGCGTGCTCGCACGACGCGATCACGAGGCCAAAGTGCTGATGATGGCGCGGGACTGCGCGCGCTGACGCGGAGGGTCCGCCGTAGCCGCCGCCGCCATAGTTGGTCGCCGCTTTGACGTTTGCTTCCTGCTCGGCGCTTGCAAAGCCGGCAAGCCGGGCGCGGGCGGCGCCGTGACGGCCCCAGTCCTTTGGCTCACCGCCCTCCCCGATCCAGCCGGTGAATTCATCGGAATCGAAGTGTCCGAAGCCGCTGTAGGTGAGCGAGGCAAACGCACCGTTCGCGAAAGTCACGTGCGCCGCATAAGCAGCCGGCGCCGGTCGCGCCGGATCCCAGGCGCCGACCGATGCCCGAACCGTCCGCGCGTTTCCGCCGGCGATCAGCCGTACCACGTCGACCTGGTGCGGTGCCTGGTTGACCAGCACGCCTCCGGCGCGCGGGTCGAGCTCCTCCGGCCGGCGCGGACGGTAGAGCCAGTCGGTGTAGTTCAGCGCCTGGATCATGCGCAGTTCGCCGAACGCGCCGCCGGAGATCAGCTCGCGCGTATGCGCGATCGGCGCATCGAAACTATGGCTCGGTCCGACCATCAGCACGACACCTGCGGCGCCTGCCGCATCGATCATCGCGGTGCAGTCGGCTAGCGAGAGCGCCATCGGCTTGTCGACCAGGATGTGCTTGCCGTGCGCCGCCGCGAGCTGTGCATGCGCGGCATGGAATTCGTGCGGCGTCGAGATGTAGATCGCCTCGACGTTCGGATCCTCGGAGAGCGCCTCCGCGTTCGGGTGTGCCTTGGCCCTGAACTCTTGCGCGAAGCGTTCGCGCGCGTCCGCCCGCACATCGGTGCCGGCCACGATCTCAAGTTTCGCGTGCTGCGCCAGCGTCGGCACCATCAGGCTGAACGCGCGGCCGAGTCCGATCACGCCGAGGCGCAGCTTACGCATCAAGCCACACCTCGGTGCACTTGGGTTTGCCGATCATCCCGAGCACGAAGCCTTTAACGCGCGGATGATGGACCGTGATGGCGGTGTTGAACACGACCGGGACCAGCAGCGCGTTCTCGACCACAAAGCGCTGCAATTTCGCGAACGCAGCCTTGCGCGCTTCCCGATCGGTCGTCGCCATCGTAGCGTCGAGCAGCTCGCGGTAGCCCGTAAGCTCAACGCCGCCGGCGTTGAAGTAGGCGTCTTTGCTGAACAGATTGTCGTACTCCTGGCTCGGGTCAGGTCGCGCGGCGATCTGCGCCATGCGGCCGGCGCCTTGCTTGGCGGGGCCGAAGAACATGGTCGAGCTCGCGCTGGCGGAGACCGGCGTGAGCTGCACGCGAATGCCGGCACGCGCAAGCTGGGTGACGATCACTTCCTGCCGCTGCATCGAGATCTGGTCCGACCAACCCAGCATCGGAATCTCGATGCCGTCGGGAAACCCGGCCTCGGCCAGAAGTTTGCGGGCCATCGCCGGATCGTAGCGATAGTATTGGGCGGTTGCGGGATCGCAGGCCCAATGCTCCTTCGGCAAAATCGCCGAGGTTGGCACGTCGAGCCCGAGCGCGACTGCCTGATTGAGCGCGTCGCGATCGATTGCGTAGTTGAGCGCCTGACGGATGCGCGCGTCGCTCAGCGGCGGCCGGGAATAGTTGAGATAGATGCCGATCATGCCGAGCGAGTGGGTCAGCTGGGTGACGAGCTTGCTGCGATCGACCACGCTTTTCTGTTGCGGCCCGAGCGACGTCGCAAGGTCGTTCTCGCCGGCTATCACCGATCGAAGTGCCGTCGCCGGTTCGTTCATGATCGCGATGTTGACGCCGTCGAGATAGGGCAGCCCGGGGCGCCAATAGTGTTCATTGCGGGTGGCCACGAAGCGGTCGTTGTTGCGCCAGCTCACGAGTTTCCACGGGCCGGTGCCGACCGGGCTCTGATCGACGTTGGGGCCGTTCTGTTTGATGTGCGTCGGCGAAACCATCATGCCGGCGCGGTCGGTGAGGATGGCCGGGAGCGCGGCGTTCGGCCGGTCGAGCCGCAGGACCACGCGATGTTTGCCAGCGACTTCGACCGCGCGCACGGTTGCGATATCTGCCCTGACGTTGGAGCGCGGGTCGGTACGGGCGCGGTCGAGATTGAACTTGACCGCGTCGGCGTCGAACGGCGTGCCGTCGTGGAAGCTCGCTTCCTGGACCAGCTCCATGGTGAAAGTCACCGGATCCTCGAACGCAAACGTTTTGGCGAGACCCGGCCGGGGATCGAGTGTCATCGGGTGGAAATCGAGCAGCGCGTCAAACACGGTATGCAGGAACGTGAACTCGGCGGCGGTTCGCCCCGTCACCGGGTCGAGGCTGCCGGGATTGGGTGGATTGGCCCAGCGCAACACCCCACCTCGGCGCGGCTCAGGCTGGGCGCGCCCGTTGCGCGACAGCAGGGCTGCACCCGCGAGCCCCGCACTTCCCCTCAGTACGGCGCGGCGGTCGATCCCGCCGGCGGATTGTGCGCTCACGAATAATCCTGCTGCATGAACTCGCGGAAAAACCGCGGCACCTCGGCGAGATCCTTCTCGCCCCAACCGCCCGCGACCGCCGCCGCCAGCGAGGCGAGTGCGCCGGAGGTCGCCGGCATCGCCACACCGTTGCGGGCGCCGGTTGCGATCGCCGAGAGCACGTCCTTGCGCATAGTGCGGATATCGAGCGTGATGTCGCTCGGCTCACCTCGCAAGACCGGCAGCTTGCCCTTGAGCCAGGGTGTCGCGGTCACAGCGTCCGACAAGATGCCGAGCATCTGATCGACGGCGAGACCCTCCGAAACACCGAGCGCAAGCGATTCAGCGAGCGCCTGCAGATAGACCGCCATCCCGAGGTTGACAGCGAGCTTCATGGCGCAGCCGGCGCCGTTCGGTCCGATGTGTGCGATATGGCGTGTGAGGTGGTCGAGCACGCTGCGCGCCCGCTCAACATCGCTCGCTTCACCGCCGACCAGCGCCACCAGCTTTCCCTCGCGCACGGTCGGAATTGAGCCGAGCACCGGCGCGTCAATCAGGCGCGCGCCGCGGGCCGTGACCTGAGGCGCCAGCTCGCGGTGAGTCGCCGGCTGCAGCGTGCTCATCTCGACAAAGAGCTTCCCGGCAACGTTCGCGGTCAGGAATCCGTCGGCGCCGGTAAAGACGCGGCGCACCCCTTTGTCTTCGGTGATGATGGACAGCACGATATCAGCTGACTCTGCGACCGCGCGTGGGCCGTCCAAGGCACGCACGCGACTGCCCTGTGCGGCCATCGCCCTGGCGTTCTTGTCCCACGCGATCACCTCGCAACCATGCTCGCCGAGCCGCTGCGCGATCGCCGCGCCCATGCGGCCAAGACAAACCAATCCGACTCTCATCTCGCCGCTCCCGTTAACGCAGCCCGGTTTGCTGCACCAGCGGATAGACCTCCTTCTGGAACCGTCGCATGTCCTCGATGTAGCGCGGGAAATTAAGGAGCGTGCCGTCTAGCCCGATTTTTGACAGGGTAACGAGACTGTCGGCGATCTGCTCCGGCGTGCCGATGATCGGATAGCCGCCCCAGCCGGCAATGAAGTGCTTCTTCATTTCGGCGAGCACCTGCGGCGGCAAGGTCTTGGCGTTGGCGATCATGGTGTCGACGAGGTTGGTGACCGCGTCCCAGTCGCCCTTTTGATTGACGTAATAGTCGAAGTAGTCCTGCGCCTCTTTTTCGGTGTCGCCCTGCACCACATAAGCGTAGCTCCACACCTGCAGCTCGCGGCCGTACTCCTTGCGGGCAAGGCCGCGATAGGTATCGACCTTGGCCTTGCACTGATCGAAATCGTTGCTCCCGAACACGACATAGACCATGTCACAATATTTGGCCGCGAAATGCTGGCCTTTCTCCGATCCGCCCGCATTCATCACCGGCGGGAACGGCTTCTGGATCGGCTTCGGCTCAAGATAGCCCTTCTTGATCTTAAAGAAGCGTCCTTCGAAATCGAACATGTCGTCGCGCGTCCACAGCTCCTTGATGATGTGCAGCCATTCAACCGCGCAGTCATAGCGGTCATCGTGCTCCATCATGGGAGCGCCGAACATCTCGATTTCCGGCCGGTTCCAGCCGGTGACGATGTTGATCGCAAACCGTCCATTGCTGATGTGGTCGATCGCCGCCGCCTGCTTCGCGGCCATCACAGGGTGGATTGTCGGCACGTGCGAGGTGGCGAAAATACCCGAATAGCGCGTTGACGCGCTCATGCCGGCGGCCCATGCGAAGCACTCAAATCCGGGGCCGTTGAAATTGGTCTTGCCGCCGAACCCTTGCCAGCGGCCGATCGGTACCAGCGCCTCGAACTCCATCTCCTCGGAGATTTTTGCAAGCGTCAGCGTGTTCGGCCAGTTGATCTCGAGCACGCCTTCGATTGAGGAAATTGCACAGCCGCGGTCGAGATTGGTGCCGAAGGTCCCGAGCTTGAGTTTGCGGTCGTTGAACACCGGGTTGGTGCGAGCGCGCGCTGCCTGCGTCATCGCCGTCTCCTGCCCTTTTGGCATTTCGGCCTAGTACAGCCAAGATAGCCGCGAATGCCAAGTCACTTAGCGCTGTGGCCAGAAATGCACTATCGTGACGCATGGCTACGCTCTTCTCGGACCGCGTTCCCTACTCGGCGATTATCGACCGGCCGGTCTTGCGGCTCCCCGGCAACGCGCGCATCGCGGTCTGGGTGATCGTCAACGTCGAGCACTGGTCGGCGGACGGCGCCATGCCACGGGTCGTGATCCCGCCGCCAATGCATCAACCGCTGTTGCCCGACCTGCCAAATTGGGCGTGGCACGAATACGGGATGCGGGTCGGCTTCTGGCGCATTTTCGAGGCATTGCGATCGCGCGCGATCACCCCGACGCTCGCGCTCAACGGTTTTGTGTGCCGTTCCTACCCGCGCGTTGCAGAGGCGGCCCGCGATGCCGGCTGGGAGTTCATCGGACACGGTTACAAGCAGGCGCCGATGCACCGGCTCGAGGATCAGCGTATCGCGATCCGGCAGACCATTGCATACATCACGGAGGTGACCGGGCGGCGACCGCGCGGCTGGGAAAGTCCGGGCATGACCGAGACCGAACACACGCTCGATTTTCTGTCCGCAGAAGGGATTGAGTATGTGGCGGACTGGGTGCTCGACGACCAGCCGGTCACCATCAAGGCCGAGCCCAAACCGGTGGTGGCGCTGCCCTACACGGTCGAAACCAACGACGTCGTGATGTTCACCGTCCAGAACCACGCGGCCGAGGAGTTCGCGCATCGCTGCCGCGCGCAGTTCGATCGGCTCTATGCCGAGGGGGCACAATCGGCCCGCATCATGGCGATCAGCGTGCACCCCTATCTGAGCGGTGTGCCGCATCGCATCGGATGGCTGGAGAACGTGCTCGACCACATCCGGGGCTTTGCCGACATCCAGTGGTGGACCGGGGGCGAGATACTGGACTGGTACCGGAAGGCGAGCGCCTAGGCTCCATTATGTTGCCATATCGTCGCGGGCGCATTCAGTCACGCGGTCGCCCAACTCCTCGAAGTTTCGTCGTAATTGCTCGAGCGCAAATCCAAGCACAAAGATACGGCCGACGGCGTCGGCCGGAAGCGCACGTGTCGCCCCTTCGCGCCGAAGCACCTCGACCTTGGCGATGAAATCCTGGAGTGTGCGTTCGACCTCGACCAGCGCGGGAGGGTTTCGCCGCGCCAGCAACGCCTCGCCGGCCTCGCGGAGAAACCGTTGCGCCGCATCGGATACGTTGGCGAGCGGGCCGCGTAGTCGCGTAGTGATCACATCCGGCAGCGGCTCGGCGGCTGCGCGTCCGATCATGATCAGATCATTGCGCAACCGAAACACGGTGCGTACCAGCGGATCGGGGTCGAACTCGCGGGTCAGGTAGGTTCGCCGCTCCTGCCGCGCCTCGCCCGCTACGATCTCGAGGCGTGCCATGCCAGCTCGGATATCGTCTTGTAGCTGTGTGATCCGCGAACGGTCGGCCTTGCCGTCAAGTACCTCGAGCCAATCGTGCAGCAGGTCGGCGAGGAAGCCGACCATGCGGGCGGCGGCGTTGATGACGAGCCCATGGGCGCGCGCCGGCATCAGCAGCAGCGCGACCCCGAGACCGACCACGCTGCCGAGCGTGATCTCGACGATGCGATAAAACGCGGATCCGACCGGGCCGAGCTGTTGGGCTCCCGGAGTCAAGAGCACGATCACGGCCGTGAGCGGAGCAACCCGATAGTTCGGGTTTAGTGCCGCAACGAGCGTGAGCGGCACCAGCGCGATCACCAGCGCCACGCCGAGCGAGACTGGGTCATCGTGCGGGACGAAATACCCCACGACGGCGCCGGCAATCGCACCCCCGACCGTCCCGATCAGGCGGTCCAGCGTCGCCTTGACGGATCCGCCTACGCTCGCCTGCATCACAATGATC
>DATIPA010000228.1:0-6125 GCA_035472475.1 Xanthobacteraceae bacterium
ATCCCGGCCAGCCGCTCGTGGATGTAGCTCGTGAAGTTCGACTTCCCGAGCTCGCCATCGTTGACGCTGTCGATGCCGATCGCGGCCTGTTTGCGAACCGTCTCGGCGACCGCGTTGCGCAGGCTGGTCGCCAGCGCCGCCTTGTCATAGGGCTCGCGATTGGAGCGCGCGAACACCAGCGCGCGCAACGCATTCTCGCGCGGCAGCGCCCCGGCATGCGTCGTCATGATGCGGTCTGTGCTGCGTAACATGCCGGGCCCCTATGAGCTGGTTTTCGCCAACACCGCGTCGATTTCGGCGTGCGCCGCATCCTTGTCGGACTGCGCCATGCGCGACGCGTCGAACCCGTTGCGCACGATCGCAACGATCTCATCTCGCTTAAGCTTGAGCGCGTCGCCGACCGCGACGAAGTTTTGATTGACGTAACCGCCAAAATAGGCCGGATCATCGGAATTGACGGTCGCGATCAAGCCGTTGTCCAGCATCCGTCGCAACGGATGTTCGACGAGGTCGCGCACGACCCGCAGGCGCAGGTTGGACAACGGGCACACGGTGAGCGCCGTGCGCTCGCGCGCCAAACGCGCGACCAGCGGCTTATCCTCGAGCGCGCGATTGCCGTGATCGACCCGGCCGACGCCGAGGTCATCGAGCGCCTCCCACACGTAGTGCGGTGGTCCTTCTTCACCGGCATGCGCGACCGGAAAAAAGCCGACGTCGCGAGCACGGCGGAACACGTGCTTGAACTTGCTGGGCGGATTGCCGACCTCGGACGAGTCAAGTCCGACGCCCATGATCTTGTCGCGATGCGGCAGCGCCCAGTCGAGGGTTTGCTGGGCGCTGGCTTCATCGAGATGACGCAGGAAACACATGATCAGGTGGGCCCGGATCCCGAATTCGCGCCGGGCGTCGGCGATCGCCCGCGTGAGCCCGTCGACCACGGTCGCAAAGGCAACTCCGCGCGAAGTGTGTCCCTGCGGGTCGAAAAACATTTCGACGTAACGGACGTTGTCGGCGTGCACTCGCTTCAGATAGGCGAAGGCAAGGTCGTAGAAGTCCTGCTCGACCATGAGGACCGACATGCCCTGATAGTAGATGTCGAGAAAATCCTGCAGCTTGGTGAACTGGTATGCGCGCCGCAGCGCTTCGACCGATTGATAGGGCAGCCGAACGCCGTTGCGCGCCGCCAGCGCGAACATCAGTTCGGGCTCAAGGCTGCCTTCGATGTGGATGTGCAGTTCGCATTTCGGGAGGCGTTTGACGAGAGTGTCGAGCTCTCGCGCGGCGGGCGTTTCCATTCCGGTGTCTTGCAATGCGCGGATGAGTGAAGGTCCCCACCCTATTGCGGCTTTGCGCGCTTCGCAATCACTCCGCCGCCATCGGCAGATCCGACTTCGAATGATGCAGGATCACCCCTTCCAGCGGATCGAACTCGCCGAGCCAGGCCGCGTCGTTGAGGGCACGCATGGTGGACTTGTAACCGGCCTCGCGGCGCATGCCGATTCCGGACGGGCTGAAATCGACATCCTTGGTGTGATTCTCATTGTCAAGCCGGGGCGCCAGCAGCTGCACGACATGCATGCGCGACACGCAGCCGTAGCTCGCGAGCTCTCGCACTGCCTCGCTGTCACGCGCGTCCGGCGGCAGCTTGCGCGCGAGCTCCGTGATGACGTGACGCAGCTTGTGGGCTTGCTTCAGTTTCGCAACCTGGCCGGCGATGCGGCTCGAGTACTGAATATCCTTCTGGCGGTGGAGGACTTCCCCAATCGTGCTGGGCTCCGGTCCATCGGGATTCCACACGTGCACCGCGAAAATCAGCGACGACCGGCGTGGATTGTCTTCAAAGATCACTTCCGTCGGCGTGTTCGACATGATCCCGCCGTCCCAATAAAGCTCCCCGTCGATGCGTACCGCCGGGAATGCGGGCGGAAGCGCGCCGGACGCCAGGATGTGGTCGACCGTGATTGCGTGATCGCGGCTGTCGAAATAGCGCATCATGCTGGTACGCACGTGCGCGGCGCCGACGGTCAGCCGCGGCTGGCATCGGTTGACCAATGAAAAATCGACCAACTCGGTGAGGGTCTCGCGCAAGGGCGCGGTCGAATAGAATCCGGCGTGATCGACGCCGAGTGGCAGATGGGCTCCCCAGAAAGCGGCCGGATTAGGACGGAAAAACCCTGATACGCCGCCGAGCAAGATCGACCAATATGAGAGCGCATCAGGCACTCCGGGCCAACCCGGCAGGCCATTCCACACCTTGTGGCATTCAACACGGGACCAAAAATCGCGCAGCGCGTCGAGCCGCCGCGCCGGCTCGTTGCCGGCGATCAGGCTCGCGTTGATCGCGCCGATCGAGGTGCCAACGATCCAGTCGGGTTCGATGCCGGCCTCGTAGAGCGCCTGATAAACACCAGCCTGATAGGCGCCGAGTGCGCCGCCGCCCTGCAACACGAGAACGACCTGACCGTCTGATCGATTGCGAAAGGCCGTAACCGCGTCCAATCCCCGAAGCTCTTTCGCCATGCAACACTCCCATTCCCCGATTTTAGCAGCAAAGCCCATGTCACAGAGCGCCTCGGCGTCGCCGCCGAACAGGCCTTTGCCTCACTCTAGCAAGCCACCGGTTCGGTCGTTAAGGGAGAAGAGCGCTGTGGATCACGCTTTCGCGAGCAAAGTTTTCTCGTCATCGAAACGGTGATCGATAGGCGCCGTTCAGGCCGCACCGCGCATCGGCCGCCGCTCGGCATCCCTTTGCGGACCAGCCAATTCGTCCAAGCGGGATCCCGTGACGCCCGTGATCAGGCGAGTCCCGCGCTGGAAGGTCACGTAGTTCCACAGCCAATGCAACGCGACGGCGAGCCGATTGCGAAATCCGATCAGGAAGTAGATGTGAGCTACGCTCCAGAGAACCCACGCAAAGAAGCCTTTGAGCTTGAACCGGCCAAGTTGCACCACGGCGCTTTTGCGTCCGATCGTCGCCAGCGACCCGTAATCGCGATAGCGGAACGGCGGCAGCGCTTTTCCGGCAAGCCGTGCACGCAACAACTTGGCGACGTATTTTCCTTGCTGCTTGGCGACTGGCGCGACACCGGGAAGCAGGTTGCCCTCGCGACCGGCGACGTGCGCCGTATCTCCGATGACGAAAATGTTCGGATGGCCCGGCAGCGTCAGATCTGAATTCACCATGACACGACCGGCGCGATCGGTCTCTGCTTCGAGCCACCGGCCAGCCGGCGAAGCCATGACGCCCGCCGCCCAGATCGCCGTGCGGGTCTCGATACGCTCCGGGCCGATCGAGACGCCGGTCGCGTCCACCTCGGTTACGCTGCTGTCGAGTCTCACCTCAACGCCGAGCCTCTCGAGTGACCGCTGCGCGGCTGCGGATAGCGAGGGTTCGAAGGACGGCAGCAGGCGCGGGCCCGCTTCCAGCAAAATGATGCGCGCACTGCGCGGATCGATGACGCGAAAGTCGGCCGCGAGTGCACGCTTGGCGAGCTCCGCGATCGCACCCGCCATCTCGACGCCGGTCGCGCCGCCGCCGACGATGACGAAGTTGAGGAGCCGTCGCCGTTCGTCCGGATCTGGCTCCGTTTCTGCCTTCTCGAACGCGAGCAGGATGCGTCGCCGCAGATAGGTCGCATCGTCAATGGTCTTGATGCCGGGAGCGTGCGCGGCCCAGTCGTCATGGCCGAAATAAGCGTGACGCGCACCGGTCGCAATGATGAGATCGTCGAACGCAATGCGACGGCCTTCGGCCAGCACCTCGCTGCGCGCGAGATCGATGCCGGACACCTGCGCCAGAATAACGCTGACGTTGAGATTATCGCGCACGATGCTGCGCACCGGACCGGCAATGTCGGCCGGCGACAGCGCGGCGGTTGCGACCTGATAGAGCAGCGGCTGGAACAGGTGATAGTTGTGCTGATCGATCAGCGTGACCTGGAACTTCGGCGCTTTCAGGCCGACAGCGGCCGACAATCCACCGAACCCTGCGCCGATAATGACAACGCGCCGGGGACTGTTGTGGGGCACGGCGTCAGGCATAGCACCCTCCTTCGCACGGTCGGCACGCATCACAGCCTTGAGATAGGGTCGATATCGAGCCTTTCCAGCGATACTCTACTACCAGACAGGCATAGCGCCCGCTCGACGGCAGGGTGCTATTGCGGGCCGAGCGCGGCACACAGGCGCTGCCACGCAGCCTCGTCGCCTGGTAACCCCAATCGCAGCCACTGCGGCTGTTCGTTGAAGCGGCGCACCAGAATGCCGGCGCGGCCCAGGCGATCGAAATAGTTGCGGGCGTCCGCCGTTCGCACCAGGCGGAACAACGGCGTCCCGCCGACCACGGTGAAGCCCGCGTCGATCAGAATCTGCTCGAGGCGGTGCGCGTCGGCCGCAAGGCGCGCGCGGGTTTGCTGTTGCCAGGTCCAATCGGCCAGAGCGACCTCGCCTACGGCGATCGCGGGTCCGGACGCCGCCCACGGTCCGAGCCGCGCCTGCAGCCGCGCCGTGATGTTCGTCGCGGCCACCGCAAAGCCGAGCCGCAGCCCCGCGAGCCCGAAGAACTTGCTGAACGACCGCAGCACCACAATGTTGCCGGCGTCGACATCGGGGCAAAGGCTCTCCTTGCCTGAACTGGCGTCCATAAACGCTTCATCGAGCACCAGGAGGCCGTCCCGTTGCGCAAGTGCCGCGGCAAGCGCGAGCAGCGCTTTTCGTTCGACGACGCGTCCGTCCGGATTGTTGGGGTTGACGACGATCGCGAGGCTCGCCTCCCGGAGACGCGCAATCTCCCGGACCTCCTCGACCTCATGTCCGACCAGCGCCGCCGCACGCGCATGTTCGGCATAGGTCGGCCCGAGCAGCGCGGCACGCCCCGGCGGCACCAGCGATGCGATCTGCGTCAGCATGATCTGGGTGCCCGACGCCGGCGTCACATGCGCGCCGGACGGGGCTCCGTAGGCGACTGCCGCGGTTGCGGCGAGCCGCTCGAGCGCGCCGGGTTCGGGCAGACGCTTGAACGCCTCGGGCGCGAGGCGCGGGATCGGATACGCATGGGGATTGATCCCGGTCGAAAGGTCGAGGAAAGGTTCCGGTGCGTCCGGAAACAGGTGCCGTGCCGACGCGAGATCGCCGCCATGAAGGAGCGGCGCAAGACCATCCTGGAGAGCGATGTTCCCCACCCTCGCCTTTTTGGCCCTGCTGATCGAGCTCATGCTCGGCTATCCGGACTGGCTGGTGCGTTCAATCGGTCACCCGGTGACGTGGATGGGACGTCTGATCGAGGCGCTCGACCATAAGCTCAATCATGACAAAGACTCAGCCACGCGACGGCGGGCGGCAGGCGCGATCGCCGTTGTGGCTTTGATCGCGGTCGCCGGCCTGGTTGCGTATGCGCTCGAGCACAATCTTCCTCGCCTGCCGTTCGGTCTCCTGGTGCTGGCCGTGCTGGCCAGCACCTTGCTGGCGCAGCGCAGCCTCTACGCGCACGTCGCGCGCGTTGCGGCTGCGCTCGAGCAGGACGGGCTCGAGGCCGGGCGTAAAGCTGTAGCACAGATCGTCGGCCGCGATCCCGAGGCGCTCGACGAGGGGGGCGTCGCGCGCGCCGCAATCGAAAGCCTGGCCGAGAATTTCTCCGACGGTGTGGTCGCGCCGGCGTTCTGGATGTCGGTTGCCGGCCTGCCCGGCGCCGCGATCTACAAGGCCATCAATACGGCCGACAGCATGATCGGACATCGCACACCCCGCCACGCGGATTTCGGATTCGCGGCCGCCCGGCTCGATGATCTCGTCAATCTGCCGGCCTCGCGCCTCGCCGCGGTCCTGATCGTCGCCGCCGCCTGGTTCGCAAATCGCGCATCGGCCGCGAACGCCTGGCGCGCTGTGCGGCGCGACGCGCCACATCATCGCTCGCCCAACGCCGGTTATCCCGAAGCCGCCATGGGCGGCGCGCTCGGCCTCGCGCTTGCGGGCCCGCGCCGTTACGGCGGTGTCACCGTCGATGACGCCATGATGGGCGACGGCCAGCGGGACGCAACCGCAGCCGACATCCGCGCGGCGCTCGCGCTCTATCGGAGCGCCGATGCGCTGCTGATCGCCCTTGCGGGCTTTGTTGCAATCCTCGTCAT
>DATIPA010000229.1:0-13604 GCA_035472475.1 Xanthobacteraceae bacterium
TCCGCCGCCGCTCGCGCTCGAGATCCGATCAGGTCTCGTATTTGAATGAGAGTGCAACGCGGGTTCGAAACGCGGTCACCTTCCCGCCTTCGACTTTCATATCCATTTTAACCACCTCAGCAACACGCAGATCACGTATCGAACTCGCGGCTATTTCGACGGCGCGTCGGCCCGCATCCTCCCAAGAAGTGCTGCTCTCTCCGACAACGTCAACAATCCGGTAGACGCTCTGCGCTTGCCGCTTTGCCATGACATCCTCCCGTTGCAGGTTGTGTCGCCCTAAAGGGCGCGGCGCTCAGTCATGTTATCAGTATTCGACCGGCCAACCCAGCACCCCTACCGAACGGATTGCTGTCGCCCGCGTGAGCCTCTTCAATATTGATTGGGTGGAAGGTCGTCGTGGTTGGGTCGGATGAAATCAGCGTCGACACAGCCGCGGATGTCAATGCCGAGGGATTGCTGCTCCGTTGGCCCAAGCCGGCCCGGCTTTGGCGAAGGTGGAAGCTGGGGTCGGTAGCAAGACAGAAGCGTGCTGCGGGGCGCCGTCACACGCATGTCGGCAATACTTGCGACAAATTCCGTCACTGTCAGGGTTCGATCGGAAGGCGGATCGAATGGCCACGAGCTACCTGGTTGCCATCCGATGGCACAGCGGACGCCATGAGGTCATAGCCGAGTGCGATGATGTCCGGTTTCCGGATTTCGATCGCGCAAAGCTGCGCGCGCCGTTTCGAGAATTGCCGCTCGCCGGCGGCGAACGCGACAGCTGCGTGCTTGTTGTCCGAGAGGAAGTTGAGCCTTGCATCGGCGCCGGTCTGCGGTCTTGGTTCGAGGGTGACGCCAAGGAGGCCCAGTTTTTCATTCTGCGCTATGCGCAGGATTGGAAGACAATCTATCGACTTCTTGCTCATCCCGCCGCCAAATAGCGGAGGCCGACGCTTATTTGATGCCGGCGGCCCTGATGAGTCTTCCGTTTGCGACGATCTCGTCGGCTACGCGCTTGTCGAACTCGGCGGGCGTCAACGGCAATGGGTCGACCGCAAGCTGCGTCAGCTTGGCGCGGGTTATTGGCGATTGCAGCACCTTCGTGGTCGCGGCGTAGAACGTGTCAACGATCGCCTGCGAAGTTTTGGCTGGCATGAACACGCCGTACCAGATCGTGTAGTCGGAATCGGGATAGCCGGCTTCGAGCGAGGTTGGAACCTCTGCCAAAGCGTCGGCTCGGGTCGGTGTACTGACTGCGAGCGCCAGGAGGCGCCCGTCGCGCACAAGCGGGATCGCGGTCGAGATTGGGCAGTAGTAGAAGTCGATGCGTCCCGCCAACACGTCGGCGAGCGCCTCCGGTCCGCCCTTGTAGGGAATGTGGGTCGCTTCAAATTTCGCGCTCAGGCGCAGTCGCTCAGCGCTGATATGGGTCGCAGTCCCGACGCCCGCTGAACCATAGTTGAACGCACCCGGCCTGGCCTTTGCGGCGGCGACCAGGTCCTGCAACGTGCGCCAGCCCTTGCTCGGCGAAACCACCAGCACGTTGGCGTTCTTGCCGAGAGCGACGGCTGCGCGCAGGTCGGCCGCGACATTGTAGGGCAGGTTGGGAACGATCCACGGCGCGATCGTATGCGCCGAGGAGTTGGCCAGGATCGTGTAGCCGTCCGGCTCCGCGGCGACCACCGCGCCCACTCCAATCGTGCCGCCGGCCCCGCCGCGGTTCTCCACGACGATCGGCTGGCCGAGCTGCGTTGAAAGTTCTTCAAACACAACACGGGGGATCACGTCGGTCGCGCTTCCGGCGCTGAATGGAATGAAGGCTTTGATCGGCTTGGCCGGCCAACTCTCGGCGAACGCGGTGGCGTTGATGCCGACCAGCACAACCACGCATGCAAGCCATCGTCGCAGAATCATTTGTTTCTCAATCGAGCTTGAGAGCTCCAGTTACAGCCCGCAAAATACAAAGACTACGATTTCAGCGATGGCGCAGCCTCGTTTTCTCGTTCTGAGCATTCCCACGAACCGTCCGGCAGTCGAAAATCCGGAACGCAGCCGCAAGCTGGCCTTTGGACCTGCCGCCGGCACTGTCCAACACAATCGTGTCGTTGGTGCCCCTGGCCGGACTCGAACCAGCACGATGTTGCCACCACCTGATTTTGAGTCAGGCGCGTCTACCAATTCCGCCACAGGGGCCGCGCGCGGACTATAGCGGCCGACCTGAGAGGGTCAACCGCTGGCCCCGACGCAAGCGGATTGGTCCTTGCCGCCGCAACACCAGCGCTCGTCGCTCGGGCCACGAAAATCAATCGATGAACACGATTTGACTTGCCCGAGGTCGGCCGGGCGCGGCTTATAAGCGCTGTCTGACCAAGGAGGTTTCCCATTTTGGTTGCAGCCAGCCAGGCGGTCCCAGCGACCCGTTCGCCGCTGTTCCTCGCATCGTTCGCGATTGCAATCGCCAGCGCAGCGACGATCCTGGGCGCGTACTTCTTTCAATACGTGATGGGATTGCCGCCGTGCCCGCTCTGCCTCCAGCAGCGCATTCCCTATTACTTTGCCATTCCGTTCGCCCTTCTTTTGGCAGTGGCGGTGTTGCGGGGCGCGCGGACGAGTCTCGTTCGGGGCGGGCTTGCCACGCTGGCGGTGGTGATGATGCTCGGGGTGTTACTCGGTGCCTATCACGCCGGGGTCGAATGGAAGCTGTGGGCGGGGCCGACGGATTGTACGGGCCCGATCAGCGATTTTGGCTCGACCGGCAACCTGCTGCGGCAGATGGAGATGACCAGCATCGTACGCTGCGATGAGGCCGCCTGGCGGTTCCTTGGTTTGTCGCTCGCCGGCTACAACGTGCTGATCTCGGCCGTTCTCGCCGGACTGGCGATCGGGGCCGTGGCCCTGAACCAGCGCCAGGAAAAGATCTAAACCGCGAAGCCCGCGAAGGTCTCTTGGCAGCCAGCACTCGGCATGCTGCCGCCCTCCCGACGGTACTGTCGCTTTCGACGCGGAGGCGCGCCGGTGCCAATACACGTCAAAAGCGTATGAAAATTTAGCTCGACTACTGCTTGCGCCGGATTTTTGGTCGTCGAATATTCGATTTTATAATCAGTCGCTTATGACAAAAGCGCTGGATTGTGACCAGCGTCACTCCCTCCGCGGCCGGAAGCCGATAGGGTTACATCAACGTTAAGCACTGGTCGCCGGGGTGAACGAGCGACAGGGGAGAATCCAATGCATACGGACAAAAGGCTTGAGCGCTCGGACGCGCATGCGCGCAAGGGCCTCTTCGATCGGCTCGCCGATGCCATTTACGAAGCGAGCCTCCGCCGCACCCTCCGTTCCATCAAAGCGCACTAGGGTTTTCTGGCTTCGCGGCCGCTCACCCCGCGGCCGTTGAAGAGTGGAGTCCCCCCCATCACTCCACGCATGTCGCCCTCGACCTCGCCCCAAGGTCGGGGGCGACTCATTTTCGGGGCCCGCGTTTCGCGCGTCTCACCATTGCGCAAGACCGTCGCGCGCTGACGCTGCAGACCGCGCATGATAGTCTCCGTGCGGATGAAAGATGATCAGCGGAGGCCGGGCATGAAGGTTGTCCAAGGCGACGAAATCCCACTTCTGCGTGGCCTCGAATATCGCGGCGGAATGTTTCACTCGCGCCGATTGTTGGAGGGGCAGCCCGGTGCGGTCGATAATTTCCAGCTCTCGATCGGCGTGTCGCAAGGCGATTTCTATTCGCCCCGCCATCATCACAATTTCGAGCAGATTCGCGTCGGCCTCGAGGGCACGCTCGACTACGATCGCGATGGCAAGATGTCGCCGGGGGTGGTCGGCTATTTTCCGGAAGGCGTCTATTACGGACCGCAGTCGCAAAACCCCGACGAGGTTGCGACCGCCGCGGTGCTTCAGTTCGGTGGCGCCAGCGGCAGCGGATACCTATCGAATGCCGAAGTGCGGGCCGGCATGGAGGAACTCAAGAAACACGGTGAGTTCAAGAACGGCGTCTACCGGCGGCAGGTTCCGCTTCACGGCAAGAGGAACGTCGACGGCTATCAGGCAATCTGGGAGCACAGGCACCAGCGCCCGATGGTCTATCCGGCTCCGCGATACAACAAGCCGGTCTTTATTGACGCGCGGAATTTCGAATGGGTGGCGGTCGCAGGCGCGTCTGGCGTGTTCGAGAAGCTGTTCGGCGTGTTCACCGAGCGACGAAGCGAGGCCGGCCTCGTTAAGCTCGACGCTGGGGCAAGCCATACGGTGCGAGGCCACGGCATCTATCTGGTGTTGAGCGGCACAGGCGAGATCGCCGAACAACCCATGCGCAAACTCACCACACTCTATCTCGCGCGCAGCGAAACCGCGACCATCAAGGCAAACGAGACGACCGAGCTCATGCATTTTGGGCTGCCGAATCTCGCAGGCGTGCGTATGCCCGAACGACACGTTGTCCCGGCCGAGGCGGCCGAGTAGGTGATGCGGTGTCTGCGCCGCGCGGTCCAACTTCACCGCATCGGCGAGATGCTGTGATGGGTCCGTCGTCAGGCGGGCCGACTTAGCACCATCTCATTGAGCCACGAGGTCGCCATGGCAACATTCGTACTCGTTCACGGTGCCTGGCACGGCGGATGGTGTTACGCGCGCGTGGCACGTCTGCTGCGTGCTGCCGGTCACGATGTCTACACGCCGACGCATACCGGGGTGGGCGAGCGCTCGCATCTCGCGGATTATCACGTCACACTCTCGACCCACATCCGCGACGTCGGCAATGTTCTCGAATACGAGAATCTATCTGACGTGATCATGTGCGGTCATTCGTACGGCGGAATGGTGATCACCGGCGTCGCTGCTGCACTCGGCGAACGGATCCGTACGCTGGTCTATCTCGATGCGTTCCTGCCGGAGGACGGTCAGTCGCTGTTCGATCTTATTGAGCCCCAGATGGTAAACCAGTTCCTCAACCTGGTGAGATCGGGCCGCGGCCTGTTGCCTCCGATTCCCGCGGCTGCGTTCAACGTCAACGCCAAGGACGCGGTCTGGGTCGACAAGACCTGCCACCCGCAGTCATTGCTGACGTTCACCGAGGGCGTGCGGTTCAGCGGCAAGGAGGCGGCGGTCCGCAATCGCACCTATGTGCTGGCAACCGGCTACGATATGCACGTGTTCGATCGCTTCTACCAACGGGTGAAGAACGACCCGAAATGGAAGTCATACGCGGTGCCATGCGGCCACGACGTGATGCTCGATCGGCCTGAAGAGCTCGCCAAGATTCTGCTCGACGAAGTCCACCGGTAATTTCTGGTTTCAATTGGGGTTTGGGTCAGGAAATCCCCTGGAGCAAGGCGTGCGACCCCAGGCAACGAAGGCGCGGTTGCGGAAACCCGCCTCAGCCTTGCCGTAGCGCAGGGGAGCGCCATCGCTGCCGATCACGCAACCGCCGGCGGCGACCAGCACAGCCTGACCGGCGGCGGTGTCCCACTCCATGGTCGGCGTGAGGCGGGGGTAGACATCGGCAGCTCCCTGCGCAATGACGCAGAACTTGAGCGCCGACCCCGCGCGCGCACACGACGTCACCCGTAGGCGATCCAGCAGAGCTTGCGTTTGCGGATCGAGATGTGAGCGGCTGGCAACGGCACGCAGCCCGGTCTCCGGGTAGGCGGAGGTCGTGATCGTCCGAAACTCGCTCAGCGCCGGCAGTGCCGCACCGGGCGTCACCTCGGCGCGAAACGCGGTTGCGCCCGCGACGTACATTGCTCCGCGTGCCGGCGCATACACGCATCCGGCAATCGGCTGGCCAGCTTCGATCAGCGCAACATTGACGGTGAATTCGCCATTGCGATCGATGAACTCGCGTGTGCCGTCGAGCGGGTCGACGAGCAGAAACCGTTCAGATATTGCGGCCGGCTGCTTGGGATCGAATGATTCTTCGGCCAACAACGGCACGTCAGGCAGCAGCCGATGCAATCGCTCGCGGATCAACCGTTCGGCCCCGACATCGGCCTCGCTGACCGGCGAGCCATCGGCTTTGGTCCGGACGCGGGGCGCCGCAGCGTAGATCGACATGATGAACCGGCCAGCCTGCGATGCAATGTCCCCGAACTGCGCAGCAAGTTGATTTCTGGCGTGTGCGTCCATCGTCAACACATATGGCAGAACCGGCCGCGGTTGGCCCGTGAAACTCGCAAAATAGCGCTGTGGCGCCAAGTGCGGCGCGCGCAAACGATCGTCTCAACGGCTTGGCTTGCCCAACCACGGCCACATCCCATGGTATAACGGCGGCTGGGCCCAGGTATGCCCGGGGGACCTAATGGGATCGATCGGCCGCTACATCCTTCGAACGACGATCGGAGCGTTTTTCCTGGTGCTCGCGAGCCTGACCGCGATCATCTGGGTCAGCTACGCCTTGCGCGACATTGATCTCATGACGAGCCAGGGGCAGACCATCCTGACGTTCATCGAGATCACAAGCCTGGTCATCCCTCAGCTCGTGCTGGTCATCGCACCGGTCGCCTTTGTCATCGCGGTGTCTCAGATTTTGATGAAGCTTGCGGGCGATTCCGAGATCATCGTCATGAATGCGGCGGGGATGTCCCCGTGGCTGCTGTTTCGTGCGTTCTTTGGGGCTGCGGTGCTGGTCTCGGCGTTGGTGTTATTCGTCAGTGCCTATCTCTCACCGGAATGCCTGCGCATCCTGCGTCGCTGGGCGACCGAGGTGCGGGCTGATGTGGTCGCCAATATCGTGCAGCCCGGGCGTTTTCTCACGCTCGAGCCGGGACTCCTGTTCCACATCCGCGAGCGCCAGCCCAACGGAGTTCTGGTCGGGATATTCGTCGATGACCATCGCAATCCCAAAGAGCAGGTCACGCTGCTGGCCGAACAGGGTCAGATTGTTGAAATCGACGGCGGTTCATTTCTGATCCTGCAACACGGCAGCGTACAGCGGCAGCGCGCCGCCGAACGCGATCCGACCATCGTGAATTTCGATAGTTACGCATTCGATCTGTCGAGTTTCTCTCACAATACGCGCACGCTCGCTTACCCGGCTCGCGAGCGCTATACGTGGGAGCTGATCGCGCCCCCGCATGACGATCCGGTTTTTCTGAAGGAGCCGGGGGAATTCCGGGCCGAATTGCACGATCGCATCGTCACGCCGCTCTATCCGCTGGCATTCGTCGTGATCGCCTACGTTTATCTTGGCGCTCCGCGTACGACACGGCAAAACCGCGCCATGGCCGTCGTCTCGGCGATTTTCGGGGTTGCTGTCCTGCGGCTGGCCGGATTCGTCAGCATCGTGGCCGGTGCCCACACGGCAGTCATGCTGTCGATTCAGTATGTCGCGCTCGCGCTCGTTTTCATCCTAGGATACATCGCGATCGATCGCGGAATGCTGATCGAGCCTCCCGCCTGGTTCACAAATTTGGTCGCCGTCGTGACCGAACGTATCCAGCGCCGGTTCGCGACTTCGTGAAGCTCGAGCCTGCCGCCGTCGGATGGGCGTGGATCTTATCCGCGATTGACGCCGCGTGCCCCGGTGCCTATGGTCCGCGCCAAATTCGACCGGTACGGCCCGTGCGCGGGCCGCAAAGGGGTTATCTATGAAAGTCCGCAATTCATTGAAATCGCTGCGCGGCCGTCACCGTGACAACCGCATCGTCCGGCGCAAGGGCCGCGTGTACGTCATCAACAAGACCCAGCGTCGCTTCAAGGCTCGACAGGGTTGAGGCGGCCGGATGCGTTGAGCGGGGCGCCGGCCCCCGCGCGGACGCGCCCCGATACACGCAGGTTTGACACCGCGGAACTTGCTCGCGTCCGCGATCGCTCTAAACTGCACCCATGATTCCGAGATTGTCGACCCTGCTCGCGGCCGTGGCCCTGCTGGGACTGGGCTCGGCCGATGCCGCGCTGGCGCAACGAGTTCCGGGCCAGCCGCTGGTTGCGCCGCCCTCTGACGTCCCCAAGGTGCCGCCGCGTGCGGATCGCACACGCAACCTCGAGTTCCTGCTCGGGGCCCTCAAGGTAGCTCCCGACGATACCAGCGCCAAAGCGATCGAAGACCGCATCTGGGCGCTGTGGATGGTCTCGGGCAGCGATACTGTCGACGTGTTGATGTCGCGGGTCAAAGAGGCGAGCGACACCGAAAACTATACGCTCGCGATCCGGCTGCTCGATGCGGTGATCGAGATCGATCCCGATTTTGTGGAAGCCTGGAACCGACGCGCAACGATATTCTTCCTGCAGAAGGACTACAGCAGTTCGCTCGCCGATATCATGCACGTGCTTGCCCAGGAACCGCGCCATTTCGGTGCGCTCGCAGGGCTTGGCACCATTCTCGAGGAAGTCGGCGACGACAGGCACGCGCTCGATGCTTATCGCAAGGCGCTGGCCGTGCATCCGCATCTCAAGGGCGTCGCCGAGCACGTCAAATCCCTGACCGACAAGGTCGAGGGACGGAACATTTAGCGTCCGTCACTTAGCGAACCAAGCCTCTCTGCGGCATGACCGGGCTATCCCGGCCATCCACGCCTTTCTTCCGTCGCAAGGCGGTGAAGACCTGGATGCCCGCGATCAGCGCGGGCATGAGAGCGTCATTGCGTGGCGGCAGCTTATGCTCCCACAAACGCGATCCGAACCATGTTGGTTGCACCGGGCGTGCCGAACGGGACACCGGCCACGATGATGATGCGCTGGCCCGCGTTCGCGAAGCCTTCCTGGAACGCGATCTGACAGGCGCGCTGCACCATGTCGTCCTGGTCTTTGGCGTCCTCGCACACGACGCAATGCACGCCCCACACAACGGCGAGACGCCGGCCGGTCGACAGGTTGGGCGAGAGCGCGACGGTTAGCGGCTTTGGTCGCTCGCGCGCGACCCGCAACGCCGTCGACCCGGACGAGGTCCAGCACACGATCGCGGCGAGATCCACGGTCTCGGCGATCTGGCGCGCCGCCGCGGCGATGGCATCCGCACCCGTTGCCTCCGGCTCATTGCGCTGGGCATGAATGATGCTGCGGTAGGTCGGGTCACTTTCGACCTCTTCGGCGATCCGATTCATGGTGCCGACGGCCTCGATCGGGTATTTCCCGGCGGCCGATTCAGCCGACAGCATCACCGCATCCGCGCCCTCAAAAATCGCCGTGGCGACGTCGGTGACTTCCGCCCGCGTCGGCACCGGACTTGCAATCATCGATTCCAGCATCTGGGTTGCCACCACCACCGGCTTGCCGGCGCGGCGCGCGGCGCGCGTCATTTGCTTCTGCACGCCCGGCACCTTTTCTAACGGCAACTCGACGCCGAGATCACCGCGCGCAACCATCAGCGCGTCGGCGATCTCGAGGATCTCGGCGAGCCGCGCCACCGCCTGCGGCTTCTCGATCTTCGCCATCACGGCGGCGCGTCCGCGCGCGATTTTCTTGGCCTCGGCGATGTCTTCTGACCGCTGGATGAAGGAAAGCCCGATCCAATCGACGCCGGCTTCAAGCACGGCGTCGAGATCGGAGCGGTCCTTAGCGGTCAATGCCGGTAAAGCGATCGTCGTGTCGGGCAGGTTGACGCCCTTGCGGGCCGACAACTTGCCGCCAACCTCGACGCGGGTGACAGCGCGCTCAGGCGAGGTTTCGATTGCGACCAGACGGATCTTGCCGTCGTCGAGCAACAGTTTGTGACCCGGTTCGAGTGCCGAGAGAATTTCCGGATGGGGAAGCTGAACACGCTCAACAGTCCCCTCCTTCGGATCGGCATCGAGCACGAAGGTCGCGCCTTCCGCGAGCATCACGGCGTCGCTCGCGAATGCGCCGATGCGTAATTTGGGCCCTTGCAGATCGGCCAGGATGCCGATCGGTCGGTTGCGCTTGCGCTCCACGTCGCGGATCGCGGCGACGAGGTTGCGCATGCGATCCTGCGGGGTGTGACTCATGTTGATGCGAAAAACGTCGGCACCAGTCTCGAACAGCCGCTCAATCGTCGCGGCTTCCGATGACGCTGGCCCAAGCGTTGCGACGATCTTGGCGCGGCGTTGCCGCCTCATCGCGACGAGCCCCCCGGCGCCCGCTGCGGCGTCGGTGGCGGCTGCTGGTTTGCGGGCGGGATCGGAACCAACGGTTGGTTGGGGACGAGTGGTCGCGCCTGTTCGTTGGCGTCGGTCAACTGGACTGTCCATGACTGCTGCTCGCTGGTATCGACCTCGAAAAACCCGGTCCGGTCGAACCCGCGTGCCAGGCAATCCTCGGTGCCGCGCACGGTAAATTCCTTGTCGCGCGTGCACATGAACGCCTGACCGGACCACTCGCCGCCACGGTCATAGTCGACCGCATAGATGTAATAGAATCGGGCGACGAGTGTTCCACGCAGCAGGGTCTCGCAGGAGCGCGAGGCAAGGTTCCACCACCCCTCGGTGGTCCAGCCGTCCTTGTCCTTGTACCCGATCGCGATACCGACGCGGCTGGCCGTATTGTTGCAGAGGCGGAAATCCGCCGCGGCCGGCTGGGCCGACCCGGCCAGCAGGGCGGCCGCGAGGATCATCGGTAGGGCTGCTGCGATAACCCCACGCCACAAAGCACAGCGCCAATTGTGCGCGTCAGGGATCAACCGCATGGTCCTCGGTCTTGCTGTCATTCGGCTCGCCGGGATTTCGGTTGAGGATTCAGGGTCTGTCAACGAGGATGGCACGGAAATCATTGACGTTGGTATAGGTCGGACCTGGCCGGAGCAGGTCGCCCAGCCGGGCGAAAAAGCCGGTAGAATCGTTGTCCGCAAGAAAGAGGGCGGGATCGAGGCCGAGCGCGCGGGCGCGGGCCGCGCTTTGGCTGTCGACAATGGCCCCGGCCGGGTCATCGGGCAGGCCGGTCCCGCCGTCCGTGCCGTCTGTGTCGCCCGCAATGGCCGCAAGGCCCGCGAGTCCGTCGAATTCGTGGACGAGCGCCAGCGCGTATTCCTGGTTGGGCCCACCGCGGCCCCGGCCTCGAATTGTGACCGTTAGCTCGCCGCCCGAAAGGACCGCGGCGCGGCGGTGCTGTGCGGCGAGATCGCGGGCGAGGTCGGCATGGACCGCCGCCACCGCGCGGGCCTCACCTTCGATGCGGTCACCCAGCAGAACACATTCGTAGCCGGCGGCCTGCACACGTTCGGCGGCCGTTCGCAAAGCATCCGCGGGTCGCGCCACGGTCACAAACTCGGTGCCTGCGAATATGGCATCGCCCGGTTTGGGCGTTTCGTTGCGCGGGTCGCGCAGGGCGTGCGTGACCCCAGCGGGCAGCAAAAGCTGGTAGCGCGCCGCGACCGCGCGCGCGTCGGCAAGGGTCGATGGATCAGGCACGGTTGGACCCGAGCCGATCACCGCCGGATCGTCGCCCGGCACGTCCGAGATCGCCAATGTCACGACCCGCGCGGGCCGTGCGCGGGCGGCGAGCCGTCCGCCCTTGATGGCCGAGAGGTGTTTGCGCAGCGTGTTGATCTCGCCGATCGAGGCCCCGGATTTTAGGAGCTGACGCGTCACTGCTTGTTTTTCGGCGAGCGTCACGCCTGCCGCCGGCGCGATCAACGCCGCCGAGGCACCGCCCGACATCAGTACAAGAACGAGATCGTGCTCGGTTGCGCCCTCGGCGAGTGCGAGCATTCGCTCCGCTGCCGCGAGGCCGGCCGCATCCGGCACCGGGTGTCCGGCTTCGATGAGCGCAACCCGACGGGTCGGCCGGCCATAACCGTGGCGGGTCACCGCGATGCCGTCGAGGCGTGCCCCAGGCAGTCCAAGCTCATCGAGATAGTGACGTTCCGCCACCTCGGTCATCGAGCCCGCGGCCTTGCCTGCGGCCAGCACGAGGAGCCTCCCCACCGGCGGCGGAGGAAGGAAGCGCGCGAGGCACCCGGCCGGGTGAACGGACGCGACCGCGGCATCGAACAAGTCTTTTAGAAACGCGCGGGATGAGGTCACCGCCCATTGGTAGCCCGGATGGGGCGGCGGGGAAATTGCGATGGTGCGAGCCGGAGGGGCCGCGTTTTGCTCGATTCGCACGACCTCCGCTATCGGAGCCGCTTGATCCAGCTTATAATGATTTTAACCAAGAACCTCAGGGAGGATATGCGAACTCCGCGCGTCCGCGCTGCGACGCGCCATTCTACAGACAATCTGCGTTGATCCGCGCCGCTTGTGGCGGGCGGATTGCCGCCAACAAGTTGCGGGAAATCCCGCGTGCAAGAACCGATTGCCAATGGAGAAGCGCATGGCGAACATCGCGTTTACGATCAACGGCAAAGCGGTCAGCGTAGAGGCCGAGCCCGATACGCCGCTGCTTTGGGTAGTGCGTGAGCAGCTCAAGCTCACTGGAACGAAGTTCGGTTGCGGGATCGCGCAGTGCGGTGCGTGTACCGTGCATCTGGACGGCCAGCCGGCCCGCTCGTGCAGCATCCAAATCTCCGACGTCGCTGGCAAATCTGTGACGACCATCGAAGGTCTTTCGCCGGATGCAAGCCACCCGCTGCAAAAGGCTTGGATTGCGGAGCAGGTTCCGCAATGCGGCTACTGCCAGTCCGGGCAGATCATGCAGGCCGCGGCGCTGCTCGCACAGAATCCGAAGCCCACGCGCGATGAAATCGTTGCCCACATGGACGGCAATATCTGTCGCTGCGGGACCTATAGCCACATCATCGCCGCCATCCAGAGCGTGGGGAGGGCCTGAACATGTTGCATGATATTCGCAGCCAGGCGCTATCGCGACGCATGTTTCTCGTGACCGCCGGCGGATTCAGCATTGCGATTGCCTTCGGATCGGTGCCCGACGCCGCCGCGGCCACCGTCGCTGAGTTCGTGCCCAATGCCTGGGTGACAATCGGTGAAGACGGCATCATCACGATTGTCGCTCCGGCCGTCGAGATGGGGCAGGGGGTGCGGACTTCCTTGCCGCTCATCCTGGCCGAGGATCTCGACGCTGATTGGAGCAAGGTGCGCGTTGGCGCCACGCCCGACAACGCCCAGCTGTATGGCAACCCGATCTTCCAGAATCAGCTGACCACCGTCGGTAGCCTCGCAGTCGCCGGCTATTACGAGAAGCTGCGCCTCGTCGGCGCGCAGGCTCGCGCGGTGCTGCTTGCCAACGCAGCGGAGGCCTGGAAGGTACCGGTCAGCGAGCTGACCACACAGCCCAGTGCGGTCGTGCACGCCAAGTCGGGTCGTCGGATCAGCTACGGCGACCTCGCCAAAGCCGCGAAGCTGCCCGATCCGCTGCCGCAGGTTACCCCGGCCGATTTAAAGCCGGTGTCCCAGTTCCGCCTGATCGGCAAGGACGTGCCGCGGGTCGACACACCATCGAAGGTCAACGGGACGGCCGCCTACGGCCTCGACGTAGCGCTGCCTGACATGCTGTACGCAGCGGTGCTCTACCCGCCGGTGCAGTATCAGAAGCCCGACCAGATCGACGACGCCGCCGCCAGGGCGGTCAAAGGCGTCGTCAAGATCGTGCCGCTGCCTGCCGGGGTTGGGGTCATCGCCGAATCGCTGCACGCCGCCCGCAAATCCAAGGACGCTCTCAAGGTCACCTGGTCCAAGGCGCCGGCGCAAACCTACACCAACGAGCAGATCCTGCGCGACTACCAGGCGATTGCCGCCGACTGGAATCAGCCCGGCGTGGAGATGCTCAAC
>DATIPA010000230.1:0-17606 GCA_035472475.1 Xanthobacteraceae bacterium
TTCCAGCCCGTTGGCGCGCAACGTGGGCGCGGCTTCCTTTGACTTGAGGCAGGCAATGAAGGCAAGCGCGTTGTCGCGATGCCCGCTATGTGCTCCGATGCCGGCGGAAAATATCGTGATCTTCTGCAGTTCGTCCGGTACGGGGCCAACAATGTCGAGGCCCTCAACCGGTGCAAGCTCGCTGATCTGCTGAATCGCAATCTCGACTTCGCCGTTGGCGCAGGCCTGGGCCGCGTAGCCGTCATAGGCTTTGAACTTGGGCCCGAGTTCCTCGGCGAGGCCGAGCCGCACGAGCTCGCCCGCGATGTGCAATCCGCTGATGCCCTGGCGCGAGCGCCCGATCGATTTGGCCTTGCGCAGGGTTTCGATGAACGATGCCAGCGTTGCGATGTCGGGGCTTGGGGCGCCCCTGCGTACCGCCACCCCAATGCGCGAGCGGGCCAGATCGAAACGCTCCGCCGCCAGGGTTCCGGCGGCGATCAGCGCGTCGATGGCCGCATCGCTCATGATCACGGCGTCGGTCGCGGCACTCGCAGTTTCGGTCAACTGCTTGGTCGACCCGTAGCTGACCGTAAGCGGGCCGAACTTCTTACGCAGGTCGCCCTCCAGGGCAACCACGACCCCCTTGAGGCCGTTGCTGCATGCGACATCAAGGACGGGGTTGTCGGCGGAATTTACCATTGGGCAGCCTTGCTCTGGACTTTGACATCGCGCAGGAACTACCGTTCCATGGCGTAACGCGTGATACAAATACAAAAATCCAGGGAGGATTTCATGGCCATCAGCCGGCGTCGAATCTTGCAAGGCGCGGTTGCCGCGCCCGCCGTCATCGCGTCGTCCCGGCTTGGGGCCGCGCCCACCGTGACGCTCAAGATTTCGCATCAGTTCCCGGGCGGAACAATCGACGAGGGCGACTTCCGCGACCGGCTGTGCCGGAGGTTCGCGGCCGAGCTCGAGAAACGGACCAACGGCGCGATCGCGGCGCAGGTCTATCCCAACTCGTCCCTGATGAAAACGGTGGCGCAGTTCTCGGCGGTGCGGAAGGGCGCGCTTGATCTCAGCCTCTACCCGATCTCCTACGCCGGCGGCGAGTTCCCGGAGCTTAACATCGGCCTGATGCCCGGCCTGGTCTCATCCTACGCCCAGGGCGCCGCCTGGAAGGCGTCGCCCGTCGGCCAGCGCTTCGCGCAATTCGTCGCCGACAAGGGCGTCATCATCCTCTCGTGGATCTGGCAGGCGGGCGGCGTCGCGAGTCGGGCGACCCCGATCGTCAACCCGGAAGATGCCAAGGGCCTCAAGATCCGCGGCGGCAGCCGCGAGATGGACATGGTGCTGCAGGCTGCCGGCGCGACCACGCTGACCACGCCGTCGAACGAACTCTACGCGGCCATGCAGACCGGCGCCTGCGACGCGGCGATCACGTCGTCAACCAGCCTGATCTCGTTCCGGCTGGAGGAGCTCGCCAAGAGCCTCACCACGGGCCGCGGCAAGTCCTATTGGTTCATGCTCGAGCCGCTGATCATGTCGAAGCAGATTTTCGACACGCTCAGCAAGGACCAGCAGAACATCATCGTGGCGCTCGGGGCCGAGATGGAGCAGTTCGGCACCAAGGAAGCCATGGCCGACGATCAGAAAGTCGCCGAGGTCTATGCCAAGAAGGGCGCCAAGGTCAGCGACCTCACCGAAGCCGTGGTCGACAAGTGGCGCGCGATCGCGCGCGATACTGCCTGGAAAGATTATGCGGCCAAGACCGCGCTGTCGGCCGAATTGCTCAAGCTCGCCGAACAAGTCCACGTTTCCTGAAGGGCCGCGTTCGGCACATAGCGCATGGCACACGGTTTCGACGCCGCCAGCGACAGCGTGGAGCCGGCGGCGAAGCCCGCCGGTGCGGGTGCACCCGTCCTGGCCGCGATCAACCGGGTGGTCGTGATCCTCTCCTCGATCGCGCTAGTGATCGCCTCGATCGTCCTTACCTACAGCGTGTTCTCGCGCTACTTCTTCCATTTCTCGACCGACTGGCAGGACGAACTCTCCGTCTTCCTGATCGTCGGCGCGGTCTTCATGTCGGGGGCGGCGATCCAGGCCCAGCGCGGGCATGTGGCGATCGAAGCGATTGTCGGCCTGCTGCCGGCGCGCACCAACCACATCCGCCAGCTCGTTGTCGACTTTGCGAGCTTTGCCTTCTGCGCCTTCTTTGCCTGGAAGTCCTGGACCCTCCTCGATGAGGCGATCACCGAGAACTACCACTCCGGCTCGACCTGGGGTCCGCCACTATGGATCCCCTATTCGTTGATGAGCGTCGGCATGACCTTGCTGAGCCTGCAGTTGTTGCTGCAGGTCGTCGCACAGCTGCGGGGGCGCAAGGCGTGAGCGCGCTTTCGCTCGGGGCGTTCTACGGGATTGCGACCCTTCTGGTGATGTTTGCCGGCATGCCGATCGCGTTTGCGCTCGGCGCCGTCGCAACCCTATTCATGATCGGGTTCATGCCGCGGTCGTCGGTCGATACCATCACCCAGAATGTCTACGAAGAGATGGCGTCGATCACGCTGCTCTCGATCCCGCTGTTCATCCTCAAGGGCGCGGCCATCGGCCGTTCGCGCGCTGGCCAGGATCTCTATGGCGCCCTGCACGCCTGGCTGCACCGCATTCCGGGCGGGCTTGGGATTGCGAATGTGTTCGCCTGCGCGTTGTTCGCCGCAATGGCGGGCTCCTCGCCGGCGACCTGCTCGGCGATCGGATCGGCTGGCATTCCCGAGATGCGCAAGCGGGGTTATTCGGGCGCCTTCGCATCCGGCATCATTGCGGCCGGCGGCACCCTTGGCATTCTGCTGCCGCCGTCAATCACCATGATTCTCTATGCGGTGGCGGCCGAGCAGTCGCTCGGGCGGTTGTTTCTCGCGGCGATCGGCCCGGCTCTGCTCCTGGTTGTCCTGTTTGCCGGCTACGCCATGTGGCAATACCGCCGCGAGCGGGCGGCCGCGCAGATGCAGCATGCGGCGACCGGCGCGTTTTCGGAGTTGTTGCGCGAGGACAAACTGTCGTTTCGCGACAAATTCGCGCTGCTGCCGCGCGTCCTGCCGTTCGTCATTCTGCTCACCGGCGTGATGGTCGCGCTGTACGGCGGCTATGCCACGCCGTCAGAAACCGCCGGGCTCGGCGCCGTATTGGCGCTGATCCTGATCGCCACCATTTATAGGGTCTGGAGCCCGCGCGACCTCAGCCCGATCCTTTTGGCGACGCTACGCGAATCCACCATGCTGATGTTCATCATCGGGATGTCGCTGCTCTACTCCTACGTCATGAGTTACCTGCATATCAGCCAATCGGCCGCCCAGTGGATCGTCGACCTGCAGCTGTCGCGCTGGATCCTGCTCGCAGCAATCCTGATTTTTGTGGTCGTGCTCGGATTCTTTCTACCGCCCGTGTCGATCATCCTGATGACCGCGCCAATCATTCTGCCGCCGCTCAAAGCCGCGGGTTTTGACCTGATCTGGTTCGGGGTGATCGTCACCATTGTCATGGAGATGGGGCTGATCCATCCGCCGGTCGGACTTAACTTGTTCGTGATTAAAAATATCGCACCAGACATCCCGTTGCGTGACGTGATTTGGGGCGTGCTGCCATTTGTTGGTCTTATGATTTTGGCAGTGGTTTTGCTATGTATGTTCCCTGGTATCGCGACTTGGCTGGCGGACGCGGTCATGGGTTCCAGATGAACACGTCATTCTTCGGCGAGCTGCTGCAGTCGATTTCCGAGCGGGGTCGTTCGCTGATCGAGCGCGGGCGCGGCCGCTACGACGACGCCGCCCAGCGGTCCGAAACCCTGGTCGAGCTGTGCGAAGAGCTCTTGTCGGGACGCGGGGAAGCCTCCGGCGTGGCGCTCGCCCGCGAGATTCTGGCGCGCTACGCCGACATGACCACCGGCCCGCGGATCGCATTCTTTGAGGCGCTCGCGACCCGGTTCGGGCCTGACAATACCCGGCTCGACGCGGCGGTTGAGGCTTGGCGCGCAAGGCCGAGCGATGCCACCGCGGCGGAAGTACATGCGGCCGCCGAACCGCGTCGTCAGGAGCTGTTGCGCCGACTCAACCTGGCACCCGGCGGCACCAAGGCGCTGGTCGCCATGCGCGAGCAGCTGCTCAGCGCGCTCGAGCATCGCGACGATCTCGCGGCCGTCGACGCCGACTTCGTGCACTTATTCACGGCCTGGTTCAACCGGGGCTTCCTGGTCCTTCGGCGAATCGATTGGGCGATGCCCGCGATCGTGCTCGAAAAGATCATCCGGTACGAGGCGGTGCACGAAATCGATGACTGGGAGGATCTGCGCCGGCGGATCGATCCACCCGACCGGCGCTGCTACGCGTTCTTTCACCCGGCCCTGGTCGATGAGCCGCTGATCTTCGTCGAAGTGGCGTTGATGCGGGACACGCCGGACGCCATCGCGCCGATCCTCGGCGCGCATCGAGCGACGGTCGCGCCCGACAGCGCCGTCACAGCGACGTTCTACTCGATCTCGAACTGCCAGCGTGGACTGGCCGGGGTGACGTTCGGACACTTCCTGATCAAGCAGGTGGTTGAGGAAATTTCGCGCGAATTTCCGCGGCTCTCGACCTTCGTGACCCTCTCGCCGGTGCCCAACTTCGCGACCTGGCTCGGACGCGAGGGCGCATCATTGCTGGCCGATGCTGATCGCGCGGTGCTCGCCGGTCTCGACACCGCCTGGTGGAAGGATCCGGCCGCGACGGAGCGGCTGCGCGAGCCGCTGCTGCGCGCGGCCGCGACCTATTTCCTGCGCGCCAAGAACCGCGCCTCGCTGCCGTTGGATCCGGTTGCCCGTTTTCACCTCGGCAATGGGGCGAGCCTGGAGCGACTGAACTGGCCGGCCGATCTTTCCGAGCGCGGCTGCCAGCAATCGCATGGATTGATGGTCAACTATCTCTATGACCTCGGCGACATCGAACGTAACCACGAGGCCTACGCTGAGCACCGCACGGTGGTTGCGGCTAGTGCGATCCGTCGGCTGGTGCGCGCGCCGGCGAGCGAATTGGTGCCGGTCCGCGAATAACTCAGCTCTCGCCGATCTCCCGCAGGATCTCCGCCGTGTGCTCGCCGAGCCGGGGAGATGGGCGCTCCGAGGCCATTGCGGCTCCGTCGATCACGATTGGCGTACGCACTCCGGGGATCGTTCCGCTCGCAGCCGCGTCGCTCTTGAGCTCCAGCCGCATGCCGCGATGCTTGACCTGCGGATCGGAAAAGACCTGCGCCAAGGTGTTGATCGGCCCAGCCGGAACCTGCACCGTCTCGAGCTTGTCCAGAAGATCGTCGCGCTTCATGCGCGCAGTCGCGGCGCTGAGCTTTGCAATCAGGTCGTCGCGGCGCGCGAGCCGGTCCTTGTTGGTGAGGTAAGCCGGGTCGCAGGCGAGCTTGTCTTCGCCAACCGCGGCGCAAAACTTTTGAAACTGGCGGTCGTTGCCGGTTGCCACGATCAGGTGGCCGTCGGCAGCCGGAAATACCTGGTAGGGTACGATGTTCGGATGTGCATTGCCGATCCGTTTGGGCACCTCGCTCGACACCAGATAGTTGAGGGCCTGATTAGCAAGAACGCCGACCGTCGAATCGACAAGCGCCGTATCGATATAGCAACCGCGTCCGGTGCGCTCGCGCTGCGTCAGCGCCGCAAGGATCCCGACGACAGAATAGATGCCGGTAAAAATGTCCGACACCGGCACCCCGGCGCGCGTCGGTTCGCCTTCGGCGGTCCCGGTCAGGTCCATGAACCCGCCCATGCCCTGCGCCATCAGGTCATAGCCTGCGCGCGCCGCATAGGGCCCGTCCTGCCCGAAACCGGTCACGGAGCAGTAGATCAGCCGCGGGCACTCGTTGCGCAGGCTCGCATAGTCGAGCCCGAACTTCGCGAGACCCCCGACCTTGAAGTTTTCGATCAGCACGTCGGATCGGGCCGCGAGCTTGCGCACGATCCGCCGGCCATGCTCACTCTCGAAGTCGAGCTCGATGGAACGCTTGCCCCGGTTGGTTGCGTGAAAATAGGCCGCGCCGAGGTGTGCGCCGCCTTTGCCGGGCACGAACGGTGGGCCCCAGCCGCGGGTGTCGTCGCCCGCGCCGCTACGCTCGACCTTGATCACGTCGGCACCAAGATCGGCCAGGATCTGGCCGGCCCATGGTCCGGCCAGGATACGGGCAAGCTCCAGCACACGAACACCAGTCAACGGCCCCGGCATAAGTCGTCCTTCATCCCTTTGATCGCGCAGTTTCTGTGGTGGCCCGCCGGAGCGGTTTTGTCTATACCTCCAGGGCTTCATTGAGGGAGGGGAACTATGAACGACACGACCGAGCGGGCGGCGGCTGCGATCTCCGAGGGCGCTCTCGACGTTCTGTTCCGCACCGCGCGCAGCTACAACGCATTTGAACCCGGCACCATTTCTGATGCCACGCTGCGCGCGCTCTATGAGTTGATGAAGTGGGGGCCGACAACCGCCAATTCGCAGCCGCAGCGCATTCTGTTCCTGCGCAGCCAGGCCGCCAAGAATCGTCTGGCGCCCGCGCTCACAAAGACCAATCTGGACAAGACCATCGCGGCGCCCGTGGTCGCCATTCTGGCGTTCGATCTGAAGTTCTACGAGCACCTGCTGCGCATGTATCACAACCCGGCGGCGCGCAGCTGGTACGAGACCACGCCGGAGCACATTCACACGACGTCGTTCCGCAACGCCACTCTGCAAGGCGCCTATTTCATTATGGCGGCGCGCGCGCTCGGGCTCGACGCCGGGCCGATGTCGGGCTTCGACAACGCCAAGGTCGACGCCGAGTTCTTCCCGGACGGGCAGTGGAAATCCAATTTCCTATGCATTCTCGGCAAGGGCGAGCCGGGCAGCGTACCGCCGCGCAATCCACGGTTCGCATTCGACGAAGTCTGCAGGATTTTGTAGCGCCTACACGTGCCCATACGCGGGCACGACCCCACCGCGCGTCACCTGATTGTCGGGTGACGCCAGGAAGGCGATCGTCTGCGCTATCTGCGCGGGTTTCGGCCAGACTGCATGATCGGCATTGGGCATCGAGCGACGGTTGGCGGGCGTATCGATGATGGACGGCGCAACCGCGTTGACCAGAATGCCGTCTTTGGCGACTTCCTCAGCGAGTGCGACCGTCAACGCGGCGACCGCCGCCTTGGTGGCCGTGTAGGCGGTCATTCCAGCGCCGGTGCGCCATTCGAGCGCAGGTCGCGCTGCCACGTTGACGATGCGACCGCCTTGCCGGCCCCGCCGCATTGCGCTGACCGCGGCGCGACAGCACAAGTACGTTGTCATCATGTTCAATTCGACGAGCCGCATCAGGTCGGAGCGCTTGGTGTCGACAAGCGGCGCCATCGCAAAGCCGCCGGCGAGATGAATTGACGCCCAGATCGAGGGGACCGAGTCATAGAACCGTCCGACGATATCCTCTTGCGTGAGGTCGATATCGGCCGACAACTTCACGTTCGGGTGTCCGCGATGGGGAAAAAGCTCGGCTTCCCGCGCCACGATGTAGGGCACGTGGCAGATGGCGCCGGCCTCGAGGAGGGTCTCGACGACGGCTGCGCCGAGCGCGCCGGTCCCACCGGTGATGACGACATCGCGGCTTCGAAAATCCACTATCCGTTCCCTGCGCAGTCGGGCGCTGCGACCGAGCGTCAATTCCGAAACCATCCTAGACGGAATTGGTTGCAGGAGTCCCTTGGGCTTGGCGTTCTTGTGATCACCGACTTGAGCCGACAGCGCGCACGCGCCATGGTGCCGCCGCATGATCGCTCAGGCGCCCATGGCTGATTTCGATCTCGCCGTCGTCGGGGGAGGCATCAACGGCGCGGGTATCGCGCGTGACGCCGCCGGTCGGGGGCTCAAGGTCCTGCTGGTCGAGCAGAACGACCTTGCCTCCGGAACGTCCTCGGCCTCGACCAAGCTCATTCATGGCGGCTTGCGCTATCTCGAGCACGGCGCGTTTCGGCTCGTGCACGAGGCATTGGTTGAGCGCGACGTGTTGCTGCGGATCGCGCCCCATATCGTTCGGCCGATGCGGTTCGTCCTGCCGGTATCGGACGAGCAGCGGCCGCGATGGATGATCAAGCTCGGTCTTGCGATCTACGACTGGCTCGGCCGCCACAAATCCCTGCCAAGTTCGCAGGCGGTCGATCTGATTGCCGACGAGGCGGGGGCTCCGCTGCTGCGGCGGTTCACGTCGGGTTTCGCCTATTGGGATTGCGTGGTCGACGATTCCCGTCTGGTGGTGCTCAATGCCTTGGACGCGGCTCAGCGCGGCGCAGATATCCGACTGCGCACGCGCTGCGTGCGCGCGGAACGCTCGGACGTTTGGAAGCTTACTCTGCAAACCCACGGGCGCCGCGGCGCGGTGACGGCGCGCGCGCTGATCAACGCCACCGGACCGTGGACCGCGTCTTTCGGCGAAACCGCGCTGCGGCTTCCCAGGCCCGAGCCCGTGCGGTTGGTGAAAGGGACCCACATCGTGGTGCCGCGGCTGTTCCAGCACGGCGGCGCCTATCTGTTTCAGAACACGGACCGCCGCGTCATCTTTGCGATCTCCTACGAGCGCGAGTTCACGCTCATCGGCACGACCGACGACGACTTTTCCGGCAGCGTGGACACCGTGGCTCCGACCGGAGCGGAGGTCGCTTATCTGTGCGAAGCCGCCAAAGCCTATCTGCGCGAACCGGTGTCGCCCGACCGCGTCGTCTGGGCGTTCGCTGGCGTGCGCTCGCTCTACGACGATGGATCGCGCAAGGCGCAAGACGTGACGCGCGATTACGTCCTCGCGCTCGATGCCGGCTTTCAGGCTGCGCCGCTGCTCAACATCTACGGCGGCAAGATCACGACCTACCGCACACTTGCCGAAGCAGCGCTTGCAAAGCTCGCCGACTTTTTCGTCTTGAAACCGGCCTGGACCGCCGCCGTCCCGCTACCGGGCGGAAATTTCGACGGCGAGGGTGTCGACGCGTTCGCGGCGCGCTTCCGGCAGGAGCACGGGTTTTTGCCGGCGGCGCAGGCCGACCGGCTGGTGCATGCCTATGGGACACTCGCCTCCGCCGTGCTGGGGACCGCGACTAAGTTTGACGATCTGGGCGCGCGTTTCGGGGAGGCGCTCACCGCCGCCGAGGTGCGCTATCTGATGCGCTTTGAATGGGCGCAAACCGCAGACGACATTTTGTGGCGGCGCTCCAAGCTCGGCCTCGGCCTCGCCAAGCAGGACGCCCAGAAGCTTGCGCATTTCATGGCGGGAACCACAGCGGTGACGTAGGGTTGGCGAACAAACTCAGCTAATAGGCGCGTGCCCGGCACGGGGATCGACGAACGATGACAAATCTTTTCGCGCCCTGGACGGATCCAGCGGAGCGACCACTGGTTTCGTTCGACCGCGTGACCAAACGCTTCGGCGGTGTCACCGCGGTCGACTGCCTCAGCCTTGATATCTACAGCCGGGAGTTTTTCGCGCTGCTCGGGCCGTCGGGCTGCGGAAAGACCACGCTGCTCCGCATGCTGGCGGGCTTCGAGCAACCGGATGAGGGCCGGATTCTACTAGCCGGGGAGGACGTCGCGCGGGTACCGCCCTATCGGCGGCCGACCAACATGATGTTCCAGAACTACGCCCTGTTTCCGCATCTGACCGTCGCGGCCAATATCGCATTCGGCCTGCGACAAGAGAGAATGCCCGCGCGTGATCAAGCCGCACAGGTCGAGGAAATGCTCGCGCTCGTAAAACTCCAAGACTGTGCACGCCGCAAGCCGCATCAGCTGTCCGGGGGACAGCGTCAACGCGTGGCGCTCGCCCGCGCTCTCGCCAAGCGGCCGAAGGTTCTATTGCTGGACGAGCCGCTTGCGGCGCTCGATCGAAAACTGCGGGCGGAGACCCAATTCGAATTGATGGGGCTGCAAGCCCGGCTGGGTACGACCTTTGTCATCGTGACCCACGATCAGCAGGAAGCCATGACCGTCGCGCATCGGATGGCCGCGATGAACCGGGGTCGTCTGATGCAGGTTGCCACGCCGGCTGAGATCTACGAACGACCGAATTCACGCTGGGTTGCGGACTTCATCGGTGACGTCAATCTGTTCGAAGGGGTCGTCGCCGGGATCGAAGCTGGCGCCATGCTGGTCGACAGTGTGGTCAACCGGCGCTTGCGGCTCGCGGCTGCTGCTGCGGTCAAACCCGGCGAGCGCGTGTGGATCGCGTTGCGCCCCGAGAAGCTGCGATTGGCAACGCAGGCGCCGGAAACGCGAGAGAATTGCCTGACCGGGCGGGTATGCGATACCGCCTACCTCGGCGACACTTCAATCTATCGGGTGCGGCTCGACAATGGTGCGGAGGTCAAGGTGTCGGTTGCCAATCAGTCACCGCGGCCGGCTCGTCCGGTCCAGGCGGACGATGCGGTCTGGCTCACGTTCACGCCTGATGCTGGCGTCATCTTGACTAGTTGAAGGGGTCTGCACGATGCCGGCGACGAACACCTTTCAGCGGTCGCGCAGCGTGTGGCTGCTGGTGCTGGTGCCCGGCGTTTGGCTTGTCATCTTTTTCCTCGTCCCCTGCCTGATGGTCCTGAAGATCAGTCTGTCGCAAACCGCGCTCGCGCAACCTCCCTACGCGCCTGTGTTTGATTGGAGCGGCGGCTGGGCCGGTGTGAGGACGTTCTTTGCCTCGCTCTCGATCGCTAACTACGCGGCGCTTGCCGCCGACACTCTCTACCTTGCATCCTATCTCAAGAGTCTGGAGGTCGCCGCGCTTGCAACGCTCATGCTGCTGCTGATCGGCTATCCGGTCGCCTACGGCATTGCGCGCGCCGGCGCACGCGCGCAAGCGATCCTCGTCCTACTGGTGATCCTGCCGTTCTGGACGTCGTTTCTGATCCGGGTTTATGCGTGGATCACCATCCTTCAGCACGACGGTCTGTTGAACCGTGCGTTGATGAGCCTCGGCATTATCGCGTCTCCGGTCGCCTGGCTCGCGAGCGACACGGCGATCTACATCGGCCTCGTTTACTCTTACCTGCCGTTCATGGTGCTGCCGCTCTATGCAACACTGCAAAAGCACGACCCGACATTGCTCGAAGCTGCCGCCGATCTCGGCGCACGCCGATGGAAGGCATTTTGGTCGGTCACGCTGCCACTGTCGTGGCCCGGGATCGCCGCCGGAGCGCTGCTCTGCTTCATCCCGATCGTTGGCGAGTTTGTCATTCCTGACCTCCTGGGCGGCTCCGAGACCATGATGATCGGCCAGACCTTATGGACCGAGTTTTTCGCCAACCGGGATTGGCCGATCGCATCCGCGATTGCGATCGTCCTCCTCTGCGTGATCGTCGGTCCGATCGCGCTGTGGGAAAATCTGCGCGCGCGGCAATTGCAGGGTGGGGCGTGACATGCACAAGCCATCGGCCTTCAACGTCGTCTCCGTCGCGCTCGGGCTCGCGTTCCTCTACCTGCCGATCACGATCCTGATGATCTATTCGTTCAATGCCTCGCGCCTTGTTGGCGTTTGGGGCGGCTGGTCGACCCGCTGGTACGCGGCCCTGCTCGAAGATCAGGCGTTGCTCGATGCCGCCCGTACGTCGATCGGCATCGCGTTTCTGTCGGCGGCGGTGTCGACCCTGCTGGGGACGTCGGTCGCCCTTGCGCTCGTACGCATCGGGCGGTTTGCCGGCCGGACCGCGCTCTCGGCCATGACCTATGCGCCGCTGGTGATGCCCGAAGTCATCATCGGTTTATCGTTGCTGCTGCTGTTCGTGGCGCTCGGCTTCGATCGCGGGTTTTGGACGGTGACCATTGCACATACGACGCTGACCATGTGTTTTGTCACCATCGTCGTGCAGGCACGGCTTGCCGACATGGATCGCTACATCGAGGAAGCGGCGATGGATCTGGGCTGCCCGCCGCTGCGCACACTGCTCACGGTCACGCTGCCGCTCGCCGCGCCCGCAGTGATTGCCGGGTTCTTGCTCGCGTTCTCGCTCTCGCTCGATGATCTCGTGATCGCCAGCTTCACCACCGGACCGGGCGCGACTACGCTTCCGATTCGCATCTATTCGGAGGTCCGACTTGGGGTAAAGCCGGAGATCAATGCGATCTGTACGCTGATGATCGCGGCGGTCTCGGTTGCGGTGGTGCTGGCGGCACTGCTGGAGCGTCGCCGCGCGGGCGAGCCGACCACGTGATGACCAACTGACCCGCGGGTCCCGACGAACCGATTATTGCGAAGGGCCGCCCGCCGGTACCCCCGGCGCACGTTGCGAGCCGGTCAGACGCTCGAGTGCCCCGCGCACCGCATCGACGCCACCGCGTCCGCGCACCGCGTTAAGGAGCGGTGCCGCCGCTCCCGATCGGCTCAGCAAGCTTTGGGTATCAGGAAGCATGACCGGGTCGTCCCACGGTCCCTGCACCACGAACGGAAGCTCGAATGCGCCGCCCTGGTCATTGCCGGAGGTGACCAGCTGGGCGGAGCCGGTGAGGTCAATGTCGCGATTCGGGATCGAAGCCGAGCCCCCGAGGACCAAACGCACCGCCGGTCCTTCGATGCGGACGTCCTCGGTGGTTGCGATGCCGCGCTCCAATTTCAGCGCGATGTTGAGCCGATCGTAAGGGGTTCGGCCGCTTCGAAAATCACCCGCGCCGGACAGCGGTCGACGCTCGAGCCGGCGCAACAGCTGCTCGACGTCAAATCCGGTCAGCGCGCCGTCGAGCGCCGTCAAGGTTGCGGTGCCGTTGAGCGTATGGATCAGCGCATTGATGCTCGTTCCGGCGCCTTCCACCAGGAAATTGAGGTCGCCCTTGCCTTCGATCCGGCGAATGCCGATCAAGTCGCGCAGACATTGCTCCAGATCGACGTTGCTGAATTGCATTTGCGATTTGAGCTCGGCGCCTTCGTCCAGTTTGGATATCGCGACCGACCCGGTTACGAGGCCGCCGAACGCCTGCGACTCGCCAATGGCGAGGGTCAGGTCGCCGGAGCGGAGATTGACCGCGATCGCCGTACGGCCAATCCGGGAAGATCCGAGAGTCACGTTCGCTGCCGACAGGCGCAGATCGAGGTCGACCGCCGCCAAATCCTTGAAAGTTATCGGCCGCGGGTTCCATTCGCGGGCGTTGGACGCCATCAAATGAAAGGCCGAGACGTAGGGCGTGAGATTCAGCCCCTCGACCGCAAGCGTCCCTTTGAGCATCCGCCGATCATCGTTGCTGAACGTCAGGACACCTTCGGCAACGTTGCCGTCGAGCGCGATATCGACGCCCGACATCGCGACCGTCCCGCCTGCGACATTGGTCTGGGCCTTGAGCGTGAAGCGGCCGAAGCCGCCGCCCGGCAGCGGCTTCATACCCATCCATTGCAGCGCATCGCGCAGTGAGGCCGCATCCGCCGCAAGCGTACCGTCGATCTTCAGTGAGGGCCGATTGCTCATCACGCCGTCGAAGGCGACCTTGATGGGTGCACCGCTGATACGCACCTTCATGCCGGCTTGATTGCCGATCAGGGCAGCGTAGAAATCACCGACCGCGAGGCTTGCTTCGAGCGGTTGGTCGCGCCAAACGAATTGACCGGTCGCGGCAAATGTCTTGGCGATCGCAGGCCACGCCAGCGACAGGTCGACCTGGTTGACCGTCTCCTCCGCGTCCCCGCTGTTGACGATGATGGTGCCGTCCTTGATGTGGATTTCGGAAAACGACAGCAGCGATCGGTCGGCGTCGGGCTGTAGCGTGCCCGCCAGCGCGTGCAGCAACGGCGCCCAATTCGAACGGCCGGTGGGATCAAACTTGATGGCGATACGCGGCCGCTCCAGGGAGATATCGGCAATCTCGATATGCCCGGCCAGCAGCGGCAATAGGCGAAGATGTGCGGTCAGGCTCTCGGCGGCGAGCGCCGGCGTGCCACGGTCGTCTCCGAGCACGACGTCGCGAAAGCTCACCGTATCGGGCGGAAAGATCGAAACACGCACCTCGCCACGAATCGCCGGATCGAGACCGGTCGCCGCGCGGATCTGTGCCTTGACGGCATCCCGCGCCACCTCCGTCGAAATCAGGAACGAGGACACGGCGATCGCTCCCAGGCCGACGACGACCAGGGCAGCGAACGCTAGTCCGATACGCTTAAATCCGATGGTGGTCACAAGCACCGATCCGGTGTTGCCGGGGTCTGTGGGAGCCGGCCGGCAGAGGAGGAGAAAGCCAGTGACGGCCGTCTGTGTCGCTTTCGTGGCCGGGATTTTGCCTGCTGGCCCAACGTATTGCCAGCCACCTGGCGGATCCGGCGCGCCCTCCTGCAGCGCATGATCGCCGTTGCCGAACTTTGGCCGGATGGCCCGAATCAATGGGACACAGGCCCCCGTTGAAAACGAGCTACATTAACGCCTGCCGGGCCGTAGGAAAGGGATATGTGATGAGTGACCAGCCGCTATGGAGCCCTTCCCCCGCGCGGGTCGAGGCCACCCAGGTTATGGCGTTCCTGCGGGAAACGAATCGCCGGCACCAACTTGGCCTGCAAACGTACCGTGATCTCCACGCCTGGAGCGTCCAGAGCCCGGACCTGTTCTGGGACCAGTTCTGGGATTTCTGCGAGATCATCGGCGAAAAAGGTGCCCGGCGCGCCGCCAATCTCGACGCCATGCCGGGCGCGACCTTCTTCCCCGACGCCAGGCTCAATTTCGCTGAAAATCTGCTGCGGCGGGCCGATGAGCGCGACGCCCTGGTGTTCCGCGGGGAGGATAAGCGCACTGACCGGCTCTCGTTCGCGCAACTTTCCGCGCTGGTGTCACGGCTGCAGCAAGCCCTCAAGGCGCTCGGCGTCGGGGTCGGGGATCGGGTCGCTGGCATGATGCCAAACATGCCGGAAACCGTTGCCGCGATGCTTGCCACGACGTCGATTGGCGCGGCCTGGTCGTCATGTTCGCCCGACTTCGGCGAGCGCGGGGTGCTCGATCGCTTCGGCCAAATCGAGCCCAAAGTCCTCTTCACGATCGATGGCTAGTGGTACAACGGCAAAGTGCAGCGGGTCGGCGACAAGCTGCGCGCGATCGTCGATCGACTGCCATCCCTCAATGCGGCCGTTATTGTTCCTTACCTCGACGAAGCCGAGGAGGTCGCCAAAACGCTGCCAAGGGGGGTGACGCTTGAAACCCTGCTCAAGCCCTACGCCGCAAAATCGGTGACGTACGAGCGGCTTCCATTCAATCATCCAGTCTACATCATGTTTTCGTCAGGCACGACCGGCGTGCCGAAATGCATCGTGCACGGCGCGGGCGGGACGCTGCTGCAGCATCTTAAGGAGCAGCGGCTGCAATGCGACCTGCGCGACGGCGATCGACTGTTCTACTTCACGACCTGCGGCTGGATGATGTGGAACTGGCTCGCATCGGGCATCGGGGCGGGAGCAACCTTGATTCTGTATGATGGCTCGCCGTTCGCTCCGACAGCGTCGGTGCTGTGGGATTACGCCCAAGCCGAACGGATCACGCTGTTTGGCACCTCGGCCAAATACATCGATGCCTGCAACAAGGAAGGAATCGAGCCGGCCAGGACGCACGACCTCTCATCGATCAGGCTGATCACCTCGACCGGGTCGCCGCTCGCACCTGACAGTTTCGATTATGTCTACCGCTCGATCAAATCCGATGTGCCGCTGACGTCGATCTCCGGCGGCACCGACATCATGGGATGCTTTGTGCTCGGCGATCCCACATCGCCCGTGTGGAAAGGCGAGATCCAGGCGCCAGGTCTCGGCATGGCAGTCGATGTCTGGTCGGAGGACGGCAGGCCGGTTCGTATGCAGAAGGGCGAGCTGGTCTGTACCCGGCCCTTCGTCTCAATGCCAGTTGGGTTCTGGAACGATCCGGGAGGCAGCAAATACCGGGCTGCCTATTTCGAGCGCTTTCCGAACGTGTGGTGCCATGGCGACTTTGCCGAATGGACAGCGCATGGAGGCATGATCATCCATGGACGCTCGGACGCGACCCTTAATCCCGGCGGCGTGCGCATCGGCACCGCTGAAATCTATGCCCAGGTCGAGCAAATCCCTGAGGTGCTCGAGGCGATCGCGATCGGTCAAGACTGGGACAATGACGTGCGCGTGTTGCTGTTCGTGCGTCTCAAGGAGGGTTTCGAGCTCGATGAGGCGTTGCGCAACAAGATCCGCCTTAAGATCAGGACCGGTGCCAGCCCGCGCCACGTGCCGGCGAAAATCCTCCACGTCCGGGATATTCCGCGGACCAAGTCGGGCAAGATCACCGAACTCGCGGTACGCGACGTCGTCCACGGGCGGCCGGTCAAGAACACCGATGCGCTCGCCAATCCGGAAGCGCTGGCGCTCTACCGCGACCTACCGGAGCTGAGAACGTAACATCAGGAACGATCGCACGGGACCTTAGCGCGCGGCGTCGGCATGCCGTATCGAGCCGGCATCAGCTACTTCAGCAATCAGTTTGTTGATGATGGCCTGGCCGAATGCATTGAAATTCTCCGCCACCATTACGAACGAGTTCGGCCCGCCCACGACGTTGTTGCGATAATAGGCTTCGAGTCCGCCCGGCGGATTGGTGTGATCCTGGTTCCACGACAGCGGCTGCTCGCTCAGGATCACCAGGCCGTTGATGGTCACGCCCTGCGCGACCGCGTCATCGCGCGCTGCGGTGACGTCGCGCCCGGAATTATTGGTGCCGTCACCTGACACGTCGATGGTGCGTCGCGCGGCGCGGAACGGAGCGCGCTCGAGCTGCGCCATTGCGAAATCAATGCCCCCGCTGATCGAGGTGCGATCGGCAAACGAGCGCTGCGCCTCGTCGAGCTGGCTGGCAAATTCCTGCGCGGCCTTTGCGCCGTCGATCACCATCCAATCGATCACGATCTTCTGGGCGCCGATTCCCGACCATTCCACGAAGCAAATGGCAATGCGCCCCTGCGGGCCGGAGCGAATGGCCTCGATCACGCGCGGACTGCTGATGGCGGCGATATATCCGTCTCGCTGCAGCTTGAACTTGACGGCGTCCACGCTGCGCGACACGTCGGAAGCAAGCACGAGCAGGAGATCGACCGGGTCGGCTGCCAAGGCCGCCGTGGTCAGAACGAAGGTGGCGGCAAGCACCGCCAGCAGGAAACGAACCACGCGCATGTTGTCGCCCTACGCCCGCAAAAAGCCTAGACGAAACACTTTTCGGAAAAAAGCCTGCGGCTTCGAAATTGGGGCATAAGCCTCAGATCGTCACTGGCTGAGCGCGAGGCAATAGCCGGGTTGGAAATGTGATCGTTACCAGGGTGCTGTGGTTCGCCCCGCTTGCGATCGCAAACGTGGCGCCGATCGCGCGATCCGCGTCTCGCGCCCTATGTCACGAGCGAAAAGGTCAGTCTTTCCGCACTCAAGAGACACACGCGCAATTCAATGATCGTCGCAGTGCGAAACTCGCTCTGCCTGGCCTTGTCACGGCGGCGGCTTGGCGCGAACGCGGCACCCGAACGTACCGTGCCCGACGATGTATTTGTTTGCAAGACGATAGCCGGGGTGGGAAGATGGCGCGCGGCGCGTGCGACGTCCGGCGAAGTGTTTGTCGCGACGAGTATAAGGAG
>DATIPA010000231.1:0-18992 GCA_035472475.1 Xanthobacteraceae bacterium
GGCGCCGGACGCAATGTAGAGCTGTGGAACCTTGTTGGAGTTCAGATAGCGCTGGATCGCGGTGTTAGTCGCGGTGCCGATCGACGAAAAGATGAAGGCTACGCCATCCTGCTCGACGAGCTTGCGGGTCTGCTCCACGGTGCGCGGCGGGGCGTAGCCGTCATCAAGACTGAGCAGGTTGATCTTGCGGCCGTTTACACCGCCCTGATCGTTGAGCATCTTGAAGTATGCGACTTCACCCTTGCCGAGGGTGGAAAACGCAGTCACCGGTCCGGTGTAGGGCATAGTCTGCCCAATCTTGATCTCGGTGTCGGTCACCCCCGGTGCGTTCTGCGCCCACGCCGGCAAGCTCAACCCGCTCGCGCACAGGACGAGCGACAACTTCAGTACGCTGCGCATCAAGTTCCTCCCAATTGTTTTTGCGATTGCTTGAGCAATCGCATTTTTCTTGGACCAGCGGCTATCCCGTTTGCGGGAAATGCTAGCCGTTCGGCCAAACCCGGCGCGCGACGTCCCCAACAAGGCGCAGCTTGGCGTCCTCCTGCGCCATGGTCATGGTGTCGGCATATTCGCCGGACGCGAAGCCGCATTGCGGGCTGAGCGCAAGGCGTTCCAACGGGACGATCTTGGCCGCCTCGCGAATGCGTGCCTCGACCGCCGCCGGATCCTCGAGCTTGCCGTCTTTGGTGGTGACAAGCCCGAGCACCACGACCGTGTCGGGCCGCACATGCGCGAGCGAGGAGAAATCGCCGGCGCGCGGGCCGTCGTACTCAAGCAGCAGCGTGTCGTAGTTGGTCAGGCGCGGGTAGAGCTTGTCGGCGATCGCCTCATAGCCGCCATTGGCGAGCCAACGCCCGCGCGGGGCGTTGCCGCGACAGAGATGGATCGCCCGGGTCACTCCGGCAATGCCGTCGAACACTGAGTTGTCGATCTCGGCATCCTCGCTCAACTCCTTGTCCATGTCGTGCCCCCACGACTGGAAAGCTGCGCGGATTTTCGGGTCGGTGTGCCATTGGGCGTAGTTGGGCGCGTCCATGTGGATGTAGGGACAGCCCGCGGCGATCAGTTTCTTGACGACCTCGCGGATGTAGTCACGCATGGCGATGAGAAATTCGCGCGCCGTCGGATAGGCATCGCGCGAGTGCTTGGGATCCCACGCCACCCGATGCCAGCTCGGCGCCGGAAACGTGTACTTGGCCTGCGCCTTGTGGGTGTGCGCCTTGAGGAACGGAAACTCCTCGGCCACGATGTCGCGCTTGACCCCGACCTTGTCGATTACGATCGAGCGCCTCGCCTTGGTCTGATCTTCCGGCAGTGTCAGCCCTCCGAACGAGCCATCCGGATATTTCCACAGCGCGGTCCATTCCGCATCGGTCACGAGCGTTTTGAAGCCGGTGAGCGGGCCGAGTTCGGCGTCGCGTACTCCGATGGTGGCGATGAAGCTCATGCGGCGGAACTCGCCGTCGGTAACCGCATCCATACCGGCACTTTCCTGCAGCGCGACCGCTTCCGTGATGGCGCGGTCTTCGGCGGCGCGTGCCTCTGCTGGACTAAGCCGGCCCTCGCGTGCGGCGGTGCGGGCTTGCTGAAGATAGGGCGGGCGCAGCAGGCTCCCGATCACATCCGCACGTGCAATTTTCGGCACATCTCCCCCCTAGAATTCCATTCTCGACCGTCCGGGCGGCCGACGATATCATAGCCTCGCCTGCCCTCAATACGTCTCCCAGGATCGCATGTCCGTGCAGCAAGTCGCAGAGAAGATCAATTATCCGCTGCCTCAACCCGAACCGGATCTGACGCCCGCCGCGGTCATTGAACGCGCCGCACGGCTGACATCGGCAATCCGGGCCGCGCAGGACGAGGACGATGCGCGCGGGTGCCATTCTCCGGCGATGGACCACGAGTTCCGCAAGGCGGGGTTCTATCGCATCCTGCAGCCAAAACTGTTCGGTGGCTATGAGTTCGACTACCCGACGTTCTACCGAACCATGCTCCAAGTCGCGCGCGGCAATCCGGGCGTCGCGTGGTGTCTGGCGCTGGGCGCGACGCACAACTCGCTGATCGCCTCGCACTGGCCGGAGCGCGCGCAATACGAGCTGTTCGGATCGTCCGGCGATCTCATCGCGCCGCACCGGGTCGGTGCCATTACCAGCACGTGTGAGCGCGCCGAGGGTGGTTACGTGGTCGACGGCATCTGGAATTATTGCTCCGGCATCCCCTACGCCACGCACTTCGTCGGCAACGTGGTCCTGCGCGAGAATGACAAGCCCCGCATCCTGATCTTCGTGGTGCCGCGCGCAGAGCTAAGCGTGCTTGACGATTGGGGCGGCGACGCCACGCTCGGCATGCGCGCCAGTGGTTCCAACAGCGTCGAGATCAAGAAGGCGTTCGTGCCCGAGCACCTGGTGATCCCGGCCAAGCCAGCCCTGTGGTCGAACGAGCCGATGGATGACGGCACCCATGGGACCAGGCTGCATCGCAATCCGATGTATCTCGGCCGCTTCATCGGGCCCTATCACATGTCGCTGGTGATGCCGGTGCTGGGCGCTGCGCGCGCCGCGCTCGACGAGTTCGAGGAAACGGTCGTGACGCGGCCGACCTATCATCCGCCGATCATGCCGCGGCGCGAGCATTTCGACACGCAACGTCCGTTCGGCTACGCGCTGATGCTGACCGACTCCGCGGAAGCGCTGCTGATGACCGCGGCTGAGACCTACATGCAGTACTGCCGGCGCTGGGGCGACGATCGCACGCCGATCTCGCTCGAAGACAACGTGCGCCTCTATGGCATGGTGCTCACGGCTGGCCGGCTCGCGTCCGAGGCGGTCGAGCATCTGTTCCACAACGCAAGCTCGGCCGCTAGCAAACGCGGCCAGCGGCTGGAGCGCTATTTCCGCGACGTCGCCATGTATCGCCAGCACATGTCGGCGCAGTACCTCAACATCGCGTCCGGCATCGGCCGCGTCCACCTCGGCCTGCCGTTCGGCTGGGGCGGGCTGTAGCGCGAACCGCGCATGAAAATCACCGGTCTCACTACCAAACTTGTCGACTTTCCCTATTCGAGACCGATGGGGCTCTCGCCCGGTTTCGAGTTGCGTACCGGCGGCTGCGTACTGGTGTTTCTCGCCTCCGACCAGGGCCTCGTCGGCGAAGGGCTTGCCTATACGTTCAACGCCCAACACATCACGCTGATCAACGACATGGTGCAGAGCCTCGCTCCGCTCACCGTCGGGCTGGATCCGCGTCTATCCGGCAGCTTCCTCATGCGTGCGATCGCCGATGTGCGCAGCATCGGGACTTCGGGCCTCGCCACCGTTGGGATCAGCGCGATCGATCAGGCGCTGCTCGACCTGCGCGCGAAGCTCGCCGAGGTCAGCGTTGCCGGCCTGCTCGGCGCCTATCGGACCACCATGCCGGTCTACAACAGCAGCGATTATTGGATCACGCGCTCGCTTGGCGAGATTGCGGACGCAGCAGCCGATCACAAGCAGCGAGGCTTTCGCGCCGTCAAGCTGCGATTGACCGGCAAGATTTCCGACGACGTCGCGCGCGTCAAAGCGGTGCGCGAGGTCGTCGGGCCGGATTTCTCGGTGCTGGGTGATCTAAATCAGCGCTCGACGGTGTCGAACGCGATCCAGCTTGGCCACGCGCTCGAGGAATTCAATCTGACCTGGTTGGAGGAGCCGATTCCCCACCACGATCATGCCGGCGAGGCGCAAATCGCCACCGCGCTCGATGTCCCGGTCGCCAGCGGCGAATCGGTCTATGGCAGCCGCGGCATCCTCGACATGCTGCGCGTGCGTGCCTGCGACATCGTGATGCCGGATCTGCAGCGCGTGGGCGGGCCCACCGAATTCATGAAGGCGGCGGCGTTCGCGGATGCCTTTGACACGCCCGCGTCCAATCACTGCTACACCGAGATGAGCATGCAGCTGCTCGCGGCGATCCCCAACTTCATCGTGCTCGAATACATGCCGTGGCTCGAGCCGATCTATGCCGAACGCCTCAAGCTCGATCGCAATGGACACGCCATCGTGCCGGACGCCCCCGGCTGGGGCTTTGCGTTCGATCAGGCTGCGATCGAGAGATACGCTTTCGAGCGCTGAGCGCGCGTTCGGCGTCGTCGTTTGTTTGGTCGCACCAGGAATATCGCACATGATCTTTGTATCGATCAGCCGAAGACGCGTCACCCGAGCCGGGCAAACTCTTCGTGCCCAGGATGTCGTGGTGCGATTCGCAATCGCGGCCGCGTTTGTCGGCGTTTGTTTGTCCAGCCCCGCGCTGGCCCAGGAACCATCCAAACCGGCTGCGTCCATGGAGGCGCGCGTCACGGCGTTGATCCCGGACATCGAGGCCTACATCCGGAACGGCATGAAGGCATTCGATGTGCCCGGGCTAGCGATCGGGATCGTCACCGGCGATCGCCTGATCTATGCGAAGGGTTTTGGCGTGCGCAGCAAGAGCGGCGGTCAGCCGGTCGATCCTCAAACCGTGTTCCAGATCGGCTCGGCCACCAAGGCATTCCTGGCCACGACCATGGCCATCGCCGTCGATCGCGGCAAGCTGCATTGGGACGACCGCGTCGTCGATCTCGATCCGGAGTTTCAGCTCAAGGATGCCTGGGTGACGCGCGAGTTCCGGATATTCGACCTTTTGGCTCAGCGATCCGGCCTGCCGCCCTATGTCAACGACGTGGTGGGAATCCTGGGCGCCGATCAGGCCATGATGATGCGCTCCCTGCGCTACGTCGAACCGGTCTCGAGCTTTCGCACCACATTCGCGTACACGAACTTCACCCACCTCTGGGCAGGGAAGATTGTGGCCAAGCTGAGCGGCCAATCTGATTGGAACGCGGTATTGGCAGAGGAGCTGCTCGGTCCGCTGGTCATGAAGAACAGTTCCTACACGGCAGAGGCTATCAAGGCGGCTCCCAATCACGCGCAAGGTCACCGCTGGACCCCCGGCGGCACGATTGAGATCCCGTTCCGAGAGTTCCCCTACAGCTTTGGCGGCGCCGGCGACATCAACTCAACGGTCGAGGATGCGGCCCGTTGGATTCGCCTGCAGCTCGGCAAGGGCACGTTCGAGGGCCGGCGCTTTGTTTCGCCTGACAATCTTGCGGTCACGCGCGTGCCGCGCGTCGCAGTGAACGACAAGACACTCTATGCGATGGGCTGGCTTCTGACGTTGACACCAAACGGCAATATCGTCTGGCACAACGGAGGAACGGACGGCTTCGGCGCCCACATCGGCATGCTGCCCGACAAGGACGTCGGCATCGTCGTTCTGACCAACGAGGAAAGCCAGGGCGTGATGGATGCGATCGCTGTGTGGATATACGATCGCCTACTGGACAACCCGGTGGTCGACTACGTTGCCAATGCGCTCAAGATCGCGACGGCAAAATATGAGGCGGCCGACAAGATGTTTGCGAAACCGGCAAGCCCGCGGCCATTTCCGCCGCTTGAGCCGCTCGTCGGCGCTTTCACCAACCCGAGCTTCGGCAAGGCTACGCTGCGGCTCGACGGTGACGCGCTGCTGTTCGAATTGCATGAACTTGGTTCCCAGCTCAAGCTCGAACCCTGGGATGGCGATGTCTTTACGGCCCGGCTCGCACCGTTCGGTCGGCTTACCGCCATCGCGCAGAGCATGGGAACGCGACCGAGTGCGTTCGCTCAGTTCCAGATCAACCGGGAAGGCAAGCTCGATCTCATTCGCCTGTCCTTTGATGATGGGCAAGCCTATGAATTTCGCCGCGACTAGGACGTGTCTCCGAAAAAAGCCTGTCCGCACTTGGTGCGGGGCGTTGCAAGCATTTTTTTGTGGCCATCCTTCGAGACGCTCGGCCTTCGGCCTCGCTCCTCAGGATGACGGCGGAGTGTGTTGCTCGGGAAGCGAGCCACAACCACAGGCCTCGTCGTGAGAAGCGGGCCACAACCACCGGCGTCATCCTGAGAGCCCGAGCGAAGCGAGGGCGTCTCGAAGGATGGCCACAAGAGATCGGATTGCTGCCAGCCAGCGAGCCGACGTCCGCGCCCTTTTTCCATAACAGGCCGTGATGTAGGTTAATGGCAGCCGCCCTTGAGGGAACGTGCCGACGTTTCCCTGGCCGTGAAGCGCGGCACTCATGCCGTCGGCGGGCGATGGCCTTTCAAAGACCGCCTGGCCCTTTTTTGGTCTTACGCATCACTCCCGTCCCAGGCTGCGTCTCGCCGTCGCAATCGGCGTGACGCGGTCGCACATCACGAGGAGGCCGATATGCTGTTCATCTGCACACTCAATTGGACAGATCAAGGAATCCGTGCCGTCAAGGAATCCCCGAAGCGAGCGCAAGCCGCCCGAGACCTCGCCAAGAAATTGGGCGTCGACATCAGGGAGGTCTATCTCACGTCCGGCGAAAGCGATCTCCTGCTGATCCTCGAGACGACGAACGGGGACAATGTCGCGAAATTCGCGCTCGCACTTGGTTCGTTGGGGAATGTACGCTCGCGAACCGCACGAGCGTGGCCGGAAGCGGAGTACAAGAAGATGGTATCGGAGCTTCCGTAACGCTCGCTGATCGGCCGCGAGACCTATCAACTCACGCCGGGTAAAGCCCAGCTGCGCGGGCGCGCAGTTTCATCAGCGTCACCATCAGGTCGAGCATCGGTGTCGGCACGTCGAGCATTTTGCCGAATTCGGCCGGCACCGTGAACATCGCATCGATCTCAAGCGGACGCCCGCGCTCGAGGTCCTGGACGATGCTCGGTTTGTGCGCCTGCGCGCCCGCGAACGCCTTGTCAACGTCGAGATCGACGGCGCATCCAAGCGCACGCGCGATGCTTGCGGCCTCGCCCGCAACCTTGCGCACGGCCGCGACGCAGGCCGGCTCGGCGAACACGGCGCCGAGCGTTGTCTGAGCCAGGAAGGTGAGCGGATTGGACGACATGTTGGCGAGCAGCTTAGTCCAGATGTCGTCGCGGATACGCTCGCTCACTTCCGCCTTGGCGCCGCTTGTGTTGATCAAGTCTGCCAGCGCAACCGCACGCGCGCTCTTTTCGCCATTCGGTTCGCCCAGGATGACGTGCATGCGCCCGCTCACGCAGCGCACGACACCCGGTGCAGTTACGGTGTTGGACGAATAGACGACCCCGCCGAGCGAGCGCTGCGGGCCAATCGCGCCCCAGAGTGCATCGTCGGGATCGAGCAGTGGCAGCCTGCGGCCGTCGAATGGTCCGCCGTGGGCATGGAAGTACCACCAGGGAATCCCGTTCATGGCAAACAGGACCGGGGTATCGGCGCGCAGCAAAGGTGCGATCCGCGCTGCCACATCGGGCAGCGCCGGCGCCTTGACGGCGACGATGACGGCGTCCTGCGTGCCAAGATCGCTGGGGTTCTCGCTCGCCTTCACCCGCCGCTGGAGCGTGCGGTCGGGCAGTTCGAGGGTGATTCCGTTGTTCTGGATCGCGGCGAGGTGCTCACCGCGGGCCACCACCGACACATCGGCGCCGGCCATTGGCAGGCGCGCCGCCAGGTGTCCGCCGATCGCGCCGGCGCCAAAGATGCAGACTTTCATGACCAGATGATATCGCGCGTTCGGTCACGCCGCGACGCGGTTGCGGCGGCGCTGAGCATCGTAGAACGCATCCCAGAACTCAAGCCGTGGGAGATTACAGATCGGCCGCGCCTTGACGGCGTCGCCGAACTCCATCGTCATTTCGGCCTGACGCTCGTAGCGCGGCCAGTGCGGCAGGCCGGCGGCATTCGGATCACCCGCGCGTGCAAAATTGAGCCAATAGGATGAGATCGCGTCGGCGAGCGCCGCGTCCGCCTCGGTCCACGGCCAGTCGCGCGCGCTGAAGGTTCGGAAGATGTAGGGGATCTCGCTGCCGTGGAATGCGCCGAATTTATCGGTCGTATTCTCGTCATACGCTGCGCGAGCCGGAATCGGCGGCACGTGGGTGAATTCGTAGGCGTAGATCGGCGCCTTGCCGGTCCGCGCCTGCAGCCGCGTCCAGCAGAAATTCTGCCAGTAGAAATTGCGATAGCTGAACGCGGTGCGGCTCGCATCGCGCGCCTGGCTGTCGCTGCCGGCTGAATAGAGCTGCAGGAAACGATCGGCTCCGTCGCCAAAATCGGCGCGCGCCTGAGCTTCGAACGCGTGCAGGCTGTCGGCGCTCGGCATGGTGGCGCCCTCGTTCGCAACGACCCCGCTCAGCAGCGGAACATCGATCTGTTTCCCGCGTGCGAAGAGATCAAAGGGACTCTCCGGCAACAGGTATCCATCGAGGATCGGCCAGTTGGTGTCGAAGACGCCGCGTGCTGAATCGGACGGGTTGTTGTTCACCCCCGAGCCGGTGCCGCCGCGCCGGTGCGACAATTGGATCTCGCGCGCGGGCCGCGCGCGCAAATCAGCAAGCGAACGGGCACCGAGCGTGTGGACGAACTCAACGCCCGTGCGTTCCGCCGCGGCTAGCGACTGGATCGAATCGCCGGTGTTGCAGCTTTCCGCCACCGGGCCGAACAAGGCGCCGCTCTGGCCAATGACGCGATGAAACAATCCCTTGGCGAGGGGCGAGGCCATCAGCAGCGAGCCGCTGATCGAACCGGCGGATTGACCGAAGATCGTGACGCAGGCTGGATCGCCGCCAAACGCCGCGATGTTGCAGGCAACCCATTGCAGCGCCGCGATCTGGTCGAGCAAACCGTAGTTGCCGGAGAAACCGGATTCCTTTGTGAGTTCAGGATGCGCCAGGAAACCCAGGCGCCCGAGCCGGTAGTTGATGGTGACGACAACCACGCCCCGGCTTGCGAGGTATTCGCCATTGAAAAGCGCAAGCGCCCCCGACCCAACGTAGAACGCGCCCCCGTGAATCCAGACCATCACCGGCAGCTTGGGGCCGGCGCCAATGGCCGGCGTCCACACATTGAGAAACAGGCAGTCTTCGCTCTCGGCCTCCGGTCCGAAATAGCCGATCGAGTTCTCGCGCCGCGATGGCTGCACGCAGCGCGGACCAAAAGCGTCGGCGTGCCGGACGCCATCCCAAGCCTGCGGCGATTGCGGGGCGCGCCAGCGCAAATCGCCAACGGGCGGCGCCGCGTAGGGAATGCCCTTGAACGCGGTCACCCCATCCGCACCCGCTACGCCGGACAGTTTGCCGCTCTCGATTTGGACGATCGGCTCGGCCTGCGGCATGCGTTCCTCCTGTGCGAGTGCCGGATGATCAAAGGACGCTCGCCGCAGCTTTCTGTCCCAGCGGCATGGGACAAAATTCAACCGACGCGGTAGCGCGCCATCACAGCCTCGTCGACCACAAGGCCGAGACCCGGCCCCTGCGGCACGCGCATAAATCCGTCGACCGCGTTTGCCTGATCGCCAAACGGGCTCGCCTCGAGGTCACAATAGAAGCGCTCGACGAACGCCGGCTGCGGCAGGCTTGCGCAGATATGGATGGTTGCGATCAATCCCGGCCCGAAATAGGGCGAGTGCGGCGCCAGCGCGGCACCGTGATCGTCCGCCATGTCGATGATGCGCTTCATTTCGGTGATGCCGCCGATCTTGGTCACGCTTGGCTGTACGAAATCGACTTGCGCGATTTCGATAAGCTGCGCGATCTCAACCCACGTGCCGGCGTTCTCGCCGGCCGCAACCCGCACGCCGGCCGCGCGTACGTGTGCGAGCGCCTCGTAATCGTCCGGCGGCCAGACCGGTTCTTCCAGCCAGAGCAGATTATATGGTGCGAACGCCTGCGCCATTGCGAACGCATCCGCGGCCGACCAGGGACAGTTGGTATCGACCATCAACGGGCTGTCCGCACCGATCGCCTGTCGCGCGGCAGCGACTTCCGGCACGGTGATCTCGTGCAGCTTGATGCGCCGATAGCCGCGCTCGCGCGCGCGCGCAGCATTGCGCGCTACAAGATCCGCGTCCCCATAGCGCAACAGGCTCGCGTAGGCCGGCACGCGATCAACCTTGGGCGCTCCGAGCATCCGGTGCAGCGGCTCGCCCTTCACCTTGCCGGCGATGTCCCAAAGCGCGATGTCGAGCCCCGAGAGCGCGAACGACACCGGCCCGTTACGGCCGTAATTGTGCAGCTTGCGCGCCAGATCGCCCATCAGACCGGCGATGTCAGCGGGATCGCGCCCGACCGCGAGTGGGGCGACCATCTTGGCGAGCGCCGTCGCGCTCGCGACGCATCCGCCAAAACCAAACGCCTCGCCCCATCCGGTGATGCCGTCGTTCGTCTCCACCTTGACCAGCAGGGTGTCCATGTTGCGCCAGGGCACCGCGTCGGCCTTCGGCACCGGTCCGCCGCCGCGGTCATACGGAACGCTAATCAGGATGGGTTCGACGCTGGTGATTTTCATGCGAGATTGCCGCGAGAGGAACCGCCGCATGAAGATAACCAAACTCCGCACCAGCGTCGTGCATTTTCCGTTCGAGCCGCCGATCGACGGCGGAGCGTTGCAGCTGCGCTCAGCCGATTGCGTGCTGGTGTTTCTCGAAACCGACGCCGGCCTCGTCGGCGAAGGATTGGTGTTTGCGCTCAACAATCAGCGTCTCGCCGTCATCAACGAGATGGTGCGGAGCCTCGAACCACTGGTGATTGGGCTTGACCCGGAATTCGGCGGCAGCTTTTCGGCGCGCGCGTTCCGCGACGTTGGCTTTCTAGGCCGCAGCGGCGTCGCGGTGATCGGCGTTGCGGGCGTGGACGACGCGCTCTGGGACCTGCGTGGCAAAGCGGCGGGGCTCAACGTTGCGCGGTTGATCGGCGCCTGCACCACCGCGGTGCCGGCCTATCACAGCGGCGGATTGTGGATCGGACGCACCATCGATGAACTCCAGCGCGAAGCCGCCGATTTCGTCGCGCAAGGCTGGCGCGCCATGAAGATGCGCATCGGCAAGCCGCGCGCCGAGGATGATGTTGCGCGGGTGCGGGCCGTGCGCCAGGCGATCGGGCCAGACATCGGGCTGATGGTCGATTCCAACCAGCAGCTCAACGTGCCGCGCGCGATCCGGCTCGGACGCATGCTGGAAGAATTCAACCTGACCTGGTTCGAGCAGCCAGTCCCGTATCACGATCACGCCGGCGAAGCCGAGATAGCCGCCGCGCTCGACATGCCGGTTGCGAGCGGCGAGACCGAGTATACGAGCCGCGGGATGTTCGAGATGCTGCGGCTACGCTCCGCGGATATTCTGATGCCGGACCTGCAGCGCATGGGCGGGCCGACCGAGTTTCTCAAGGCTGCGCACATCGCCGAAGCCTTCAACATCCCGGTGTCCTCGCATTTGTTCCCCGAGATGAGCCTCGCGCTGCTGGCCGCCGTGCCGAACGCAATATTTCTCGAATACATGCCATGGTGCGAGCCAGCCTATTGCGAACGCATCTCGCTTGACGCGCAGGGCCGCGCCATCGTGCCAGATCGTCCGGGCTGGGGATTTGGGTTTGATGCGGAGGCGATCGAACGCCGAAAAGCGTGACGTAGATCTACGTCTCGATCCGCTTCACGTTCGTCAGTTCGCTCCCCGCCGCGCGAATGCGCGCGACGGCGCCCCCCAACGGCTCGATTGCAACCGCCATGTGAAACGCATTGGCATGCACGATCGTCTTGGAGTCGGCGACAATCGCCACGTGGCCTTTCCAGAACATCAGATCGCCGCGTTGAAGATTGGTGAACCCGGGAGCCGGCGTCACGCGTGCGCCGAGCGTCTGCTCCTGCATGTCGCTGTCGCGCGGACAGCCGATGCCGGCTGCATTGAGGGACATCTGCACCAGGCCGGAGCAATCGATTCCGAGGCTGGTCTTGCCGCCCCACAGATACGGTGTGCCGGTGAACCGTTCGGCGACGCCCACGAAATCCCGTTCGGCGTGGTCGAGTCCCGCGAGGTGGGACGCCGGCACATAGCCGTTGCCGAGAGCAGCGAACTCAGCCTCGACGGTCCGTACCGCAAGCCGCGCGCCCATCGACAAAGCTCCGAGCGGCGGTTGTTTGACCATCGGGGCGGGATAGACCAGCGTGCGCACCGCCACGACCTTGTGGGTCGGTTGCGGTCCGGGTATGCCGAGCGCATTCGCCGGCAGCCATCCGACGTAACCGTCGCCATCGAGCTGTCCCCAGCACCAGCCCTCGTCGGTTTGCTCATAGACCGTGACGCGCTCGCCCCGCAGCGCTTCCGTCACCAGCGGCGCGTCGAGCGCCGGCACGCCGCGCACCGGCGCCTGTGCGTCGAGCACTTCATGGGCGATGCCGTCGACAAAGCGCGCCGCCGCAACCTTGCCCTCGAGATAGCGCGCAGCGAGGTCGGGCCGCGCCGCGGTCACGCGTGGATCGTAGCGCTCAGCCATAACGGGTGCAGAGATAGGCATAGAGCGCGCGTGCGACCTGGCACTCGCCGCCCTCGGGCCGCCCCGGTTTGGCGGCCGCGGTCCAGGCATAGATGTCGAAATGCAGCCAGGCCTTGGCGGCGGAAACGAAGCGCGACAGAAACAGCGCGCAGGTGATCGAACCCGCGAAGGTTCCGTTCGAAACGTTGTTGGTGTCGGCGACTTTGGAGTCGAGCATGGCGAGATAGGGCGGCCAGAGCGGCATGCGCCAGAACGGGTCATTCTCCTGCGCCCCAGTGCGCAATAGCTCCGCCGCCAGTGTCTCGTCGTTAGCGTAGAATGCCGGCAAGTCGGGTCCGAGCGCGACTCGCGCCGCGCCGGTGAGCGTGCCCATGTCGACCAGCAGCTCGGGCGCCTCCTCGTCGGCGAGTGCGAGCGCATCCGCGAGAATCAAGCGGCCTTCCGCGTCGGTGTTGCCAATCTCGACACTGATGCCCTTGCGCGACGGATAGACATCGAGCGGACGGAACGCCGAACCGGAGATCGCGTTCTCGACCGCCGGGATCAACACCCGCAGCCGCAGCTTGAGCCCGCGGCTCATGATCATGTGGGCAGCCGCCAGCACCGTGGCCGCGCCGCCCATGTCCTTCTTCATCATCAGCATGCCGCTCGACGGCTTGATGTCGAGCCCGCCGGAATCAAAACAAACGCCCTTGCCGACCAGCGTCACTTTCGGATTGCTCGCATCGCCCCACGTCAGATCGATCAGCCGCGGCGCAAGCGCCGACGCGCGGCCGACCGCGTGAATGAGCGGAAAGTTCTCCCGCAACAGCTCATCGCCCACGATCGACCTGACATTGGCGTCGTGCTGGCGCGCGACGTTGCGCACGGCGTTCTCAAGCTCGGCCGGCCCCATGTCGTTCGTCGGCGTGTTGATGAGATCGCGCGCGAGAAACACCGCCTCGACAATGCGCGAGAGATCGGCGCCGTCGACGCCGTCCGGCAGTGTCAGCGCGATAGTCTTGACCTCCGGCTTGCGGTAGCGCGCAAAGCTATAGGTGCCGAGCGCGAAAGCGAGCGCCGCGAGCCGCGCGTCGGGTGCGTTGACGAACCGGTAGGTTCCGGCTGGCAGCAGGCCCGGCAATCGGCCGGGCCCAAACGGGTCGCGCGCCGGCGCATCCGGTGCATCGACGCCGAACAGCACGCCCGCAAGTTTGGATCCCCCGCCCTCGCCCGGCAGCAACAAGTGACGCCCGGCCTTGGGTTCCCACCCGGCCGCGCGCGCGAACCCCAGCGCCGCCGGGGCGAGACCGCGGCCGTCAGCAAAGCTCTGGGCATCGACCAAATAGATCGGAGTTGCGCCGCCATCGGGCGCGCGAAAGACCGGATGCATCGAGAACGGGTCCGCTCACTAAGATCGCGGCCCTGCTAGCATGCCGCCACGGCGGGGTACAGGTCGGCCCGACCTACGCAGGCATCCAGGTGGTCGAGGGATAAATCAGGAGTGCCGAGGCCGCGAGCGCGATCCCATAGGGAACTCCGCCGTCGAATTGATGCAGCCGGACGGCCCAGGTCTGCCCGGCCAGCCAGGTTGGCAGCGGCATGAACCTGAAGGCGAGGATCCCAAGTGTCAGCACACCGCCGAGCAGCGCGCCGAGTAACGCGTACTGGGCGAGATGATCGAAGCCCAGCCAGAGCGCCGCAGCGGCAGCGAGCTTGGCATCGCCGCCGCCAACCAAGCCACGCCAAAACAGCGCAAAGCCGACCGCGAGCACCAGCAGCCCGGTGACCATGTGCGCCAGGATCATTTGTGGATTTAAGCCGCAGGCAATCGCCAGCGCCACAAAACCGGCGACGAGCGCCAGCGATATCCGGTTCGAAATGGTCATGTTGAGGAGGTCGCTCGCGGCCGCGAATGCCATGAGCGCGGGAAACAGCAGCACCCTAACGAGCTCGACGAGCATCGGGCATTTGCGCGTTACCGGCCGGCTTTGAGCACGTCCGTCATGTTGGAGAAAGCGCTCTTGAGCTGACCGCTCAGCGTGTTGAGCACCGCGATGATGGCGACCGAAATGCCGGCTGCCACGAGGCCATATTCGACCGCGGTCGCGCCCGACTCATCCCGGACGAAGCGCAGCAGCAGACTCTTCATCGCCGTACTCCTGGTATCACGCGGCCATGTCTGACCGGGCGCGACATTAACGGAGAGGCGTTGCGTTGTGGTTAAACCAAGGGTGGAAAGAGCGCGCGCGATCCGTCGCCGGACACAGTGGTTAACGGATCCTATCGGCGCCGAACCGAAGGCCGATCATCCGATCGGCAGTTCGGTCGTCGACTTGATTTTTTCCATGGCAAACCGCGAGGTCACGTTCTTGAGCGGCACCGTTGCGATCAGCCGCTTGTAAAACGCGTCATAGCCCGGGATGTCCGGCACCACGACCCGCAGCATGTAATCGACGTCGCCGGCCATGCGGTAGAACTCCATCACCTCGGGCAGACCGGACACCACGTCGGCGAACCGCTTGAGCCATTCTTCCGAATGGTCACCGGTCTCGACCGAGACGAACACGGTGACCCCGAGGCCAAGCCGGTCCTGATCGACAATCGCCACGCGCCGTTGAATGACACCATCGGCTTCCAGCCGCTGGATTCGCTTCCAGCACGGCGTCGATGACAGGCCCACGCGGTTGCCGATCTCGGCGACGGAAAGGGAAGCGTCTTTTTGCAGGACTGCGAGAATCTTCCGGTCAATGGCATCCATTTGCGGCTTTATCCATAGAACATTCTTCTATGCTATCGGCGACGGTGGCGGGTGTATAGAAAAATCTTTCACGAGATGGCGGGCCGCGGCGCTGGTGCCGTGACAGCCGAACGGTCCGTGAGTGGCGTTGCCGGAGAACCCGCTATATCTTCACGGCGGCAACAGGTCCTGTTGGGGATGGCACATGGACCCGAACTACGCGCCGGTCGCGTATTTCGTTCTGGCTGCACTGGCGGCGATTATCATCGGTATCGCGTTTGCCCTTTGGCACGTTCTCTAAGCGTGCCTTTGTCCGCCGCTATGCGGCCGAAGTCCCTTCTACCCAAGCCCGAATGATGTGATGGGCGATCGCAAACGGCGGCGGCGTCGTCAGTCCGCCCGGATGCTGCCGACGCAACATCGCGGTCGCCTCCTCGCGTGAGAACCAGCGCGCATCCTCGAGTTCGCTACGGTCGACCTTGATGTCGCTCGCAAGCGCCTGCGCGTGGCAGCCGATCATCAGCGACATCGGAAACGGCCACGGCTGGGACGCGAAATAGGTCACCGTCCCGCACGGGATGCCGGCTTCCTCCAGGGTCTCACGCCGGACCGCCTGCTCGATCGTCTCCCCGGGCTCAACAAAGCCCGCGAGGCACGACCACATGCCCGCACCAAAGCGGCTCTGGCGGCCGAGCAGGCAGCGCTCGCCGTCAATCGCCAGCATGATCACGACCGGATCGGTACGCGGGAAGTGCTGCGTCTTGCAGTTTGGACAATCGCGCCGCCAGCCGGCATTGGTCGCAACTGTCGGCATGCCGCAGTTGGCGCAGAAACGATGGCGCGCGTGCCAGGTGAGCATCGCCTTGGCTTCCGCCAGCGCTGCGACGTGTTCGGGCGCGACCAGCCCCTGGATCGCGATCGAGCGCAGGTCGATGACGAGGTAGCCCGGCTGGCTCTTGAGCGCTTCCGCCGCCGACTGATCGATCGCGGCCCCATAGCGCGGGACGCCGCTTTGCAGGCCGAGAAACACGGTTTCGCGGATGGGGGCGAGCCCGCGCGCTTCTGTCAGGCCGAATAGCGCGTCGGGCTCGCTCGCTTTGCGCAGCACGACGAGTTCACCGCCGACCAGATAGGCGCCCGCCTCGGCATCGAGCGCGGCGAGTGAGCCATCGTCGCGGCGGTCGGCTGCGCGGTCGAGCGGGTTTGCGATGTAACCGAGAAGCGGCCTCGGTCCGAGATCGAGCATGCGGTAACTCCGGGCGGCCGGAAACTGGCACGCCGGCCGCGACGGTGCAACGGCGTGGCTAAAACCCGATCCGATGACGAAGCGTGTCGACAAAATGGTCGAGCTCGGCCGGCTCATAGGCACGCGCCGGCACCGCGCCCCACACCGGCCGCGGCCACGATGCATCGGTGCGCCGGCGCGCAACGATATGGACGTGCAGCTGCGACACAAGGTTCCCAATGGCGGCGATGTTGAGCTTGTCGCACCCCGTCACCGCCCGCAGCACCTGCCCTACCAGCTCAATTTCGTCGAGTAATTGACGCCGGTCCGCCGCGTCAAGGTCGATGATCTCCGTGATGCCTGCCCGGCGCGGCACCAGCACCAGCCACGGGTAGTTCGCGTCACAGTTGACCAGCAGGCGAGAAAGCGCGAGGTCGCCGACCGGCACGGTGTCGGCGGCAAGCTGCGGATGCAATTCCCATTGGGACGGCCCGTCCGCCGATGATCGGGTTGTGGTCATGTGGCTCTTCTGATCCGGTCGACGCTTGCATTCCCTTGGCGTCCCGCTGATATAGGGGCGGGAGGTTGGCGGTGGACGAGCCACTCGCCAACCGGGTCAGGTCCGGAAGGAAGCAGCCCCAACGAGCTCCGGTTCGGGTCGCTCGTCAGCCTCCCACTAAACACCCGTTGACGCCATTAGCCGGAGAGCCTGCGCGGCGGACACGATGAACGACGCCCCGCTTCCGACGCCCACGGTTGCTTCCGGCTCCTATCGCGTGCTTGCACGCAAGTACCGTCCGGCCAACTTTGAAGACCTGATCGGACAGGACGCGATGGTGCGCACGCTCTCGAATGCGTTCGAGGCCGGGCGCATCCCGCAAGCCTGGATCCTGACCGGCGTGCGCGGTGTCGGCAAGACCACGACGGCGCGCATCCTGGCGCGCGCGCTCAATTACGAGCTCGCCGACGGCAGCATTACCGCGCCCACCATCCGCATGCCGGCACTCGGCATTCACTGCCAGGCGATCATGGAAAGCCGGCATGTGGACGTGCTGGAAATGGATGCGGCGTCCCACAACAGCGTCGACGACGTACGCCAGATCAACGACGCAATCCGCTATGCGCCGGCGTCGGCACGCTACAAGGCCTACATTCTCGACGAGGTGCACATGCTCTCCGGCGCGGCTTTCAATGCGCTGCTGAAGACCCTGGAAGAACCGCCGCCGCACGCCAAGTTCATCTTCGCTACCACCGAGATCCGCAAGGTTCCGATCACGATCCTGTCGCGCTGCCAGCGCTTCGATCTGCGTCGGGTCGAAGCCGACAAGCTGGTCAGCCACCTGGAAAGCATCGCCGGCAAGGAAAGCGTCGAGGCCGAGCCAGAAGCGCTCGCGCTGATCGCGCGCGCCGCCGAAGGTTCGGTGCGGGACGCGCTCTCGCTGCTCGATCAGGCGATTGCACACGCGGCCGGTCCCGTGTGCGGCGAGGACGTCCGGCAAATGCTGGGGCTCGCGGACCGCACGCGCGTGATCGATCTGTTCGAAGCGCTGCTGCGTGGCGATGCGCCGGCCGCGTTGCGCGAGCTGCGCGATCAGTACGACAGCGGCGCCGATCCCGCGGTGGTGTTGAGCGATCTCGCCGAGTTCACCCATTTCGTCACGCGCGTGAAGCTCGTACCGTCGGTCGCCGACGACCGCTCGCTAGCCGAGGTCGAGCGCACCCGCGGACGTGCGTTCGCAGCCGCGTTGTCCATGCGGGTGCTGTCGCGCACCTGGCAGATGCTGTTCAAGGGCATCCCCGAGGTGCAGACCGCGCCCAAGCCGATCGCGGCGGCCGAAATGGTCCTGGTTCGCATCGCCTACGCGGCCGATCTGCCGACGCCCGACGAGGTCGTCCGCGCGCTCGAACAGAATGGCGCGCCGGTGCGGCAACCCGGCGGGACAAGCCCGCCGCCGGCCGCACCGCCGAGCACGGAGGCGCGCAGTTCCCCGGGGCGCGGCGAAGCGCCTCGCACCGAGACGGCGCGCGGCACGCCTCGCATGGCGCTGGCGCCGAATCTCGCAGCTGATCCAATTCGGGACGCGCAGCCTGCCCCCAAGACCGCGCCGCAGGTCATTGCGCGGTTCGAGGACCTGATTGCGCTTGCGGCCGAGATGCGCGATCTGCAAACCAAGGCCGCACTCGAGCGCGACATCAGGCTCGTGCGTTGCGAGGATGGTCGCCTTGAAATTGCGCTCGAGCCGAGCGCCTCCAAGGCGCTGGTCGGCGAGCTTGGCCGCAAGCTGAGCGACTGGACCGGACGGCGCTGGATGGTCGTGGTGTCGGCCGAGCCGGGACAGCCAACGTTGCGCTCGCAACAGGAGGCGCGCCGGACCGCGCTCGAGAATGATATCCGCGCCGATCCGCTGGTACAGGCGGTGTTGGCCAAATTCCCCGGCGCCGAAATCGTCGCGGTGCGCTCGGCCGACACCAGTCCTGCCCCCTCCGACAATGGCGACGAGCCGCCGCCGTTCGATGAGATCCCCGACTACGATGGCGAGCCCTGAAGGACCACCGATGCATGATTTCATGGGCCTGATGAAACAGGCCGCGGAACTCAAGACCAAAGTGGAGGCGATGCAGGCCGAGCTCGACCGCATCGAGGTCGAAGGCACCGCCGGCGGCGGGCTTGTGACCGTAAAGCTCTCCGCCAAGAGCGAACTGAAAGGTGTTCGCATCGATC
>DATIPA010000232.1:0-9297 GCA_035472475.1 Xanthobacteraceae bacterium
GCGCAGTCGCCCGATCAGCTTCGCGCCTGATGCGCGGCAATCATCGCTTCGCCCATGCGCTCGAGCCGGGCGCCCAGCCCGTCGCGGCCCATGCACTGCACGCTGACGCGCGCACCTTCGAGCAGCAGGAAGAGTTCGTCCGCCAGCATCTCCGGCTCGGTGAGGCCGGCGGCCGTGCACAGCTCGACCAGCCGCTCGCGCTGCGCCTGCTTGAAGGCCTGGATGACCCGCCGTGCCGGATGCTCGTGCTCGGGCAGTTCGACCGCGGCGTTGGCGAGCGCGCAGCCGCGGTCGTCGGACGCCCCGATGTGGGCGGCCATTTCCTTGATCCACGCGCGCAGCTGCCCGAGCGGATCGCCCGCGAATTCGGCCGCTCTCCGGCTCCAGACGGCCTCGGCTTTAGTCGCAAGCCGGCGGAGGTATTCCGCTACAAGCTCGTCCTTCGACTCAAAATGCCGATAGAGCGTCATCTTATTCGTGCCGGCCGCCTCGGCGATCGCTTCGACTCCGACAGCCCGGATTCCATGGCGATAAAAGAGATCGGCCGCGGCCGCCAGAATGCGCTCGCGCGGCGGGATTCGATCATCCTTTTCAAGGGCTAAAGCAGTTTTTGCGGTGCTCATGGGGCTTCCCCTTGACACGGGTGTTACCGGTCAGTATCTATATGTGCGTTACCGGTCAGTACCACAAGTCCAACCAAATGTCACGCTCGTCCCGCGAGCACCGAGGTCAAAAGACAACGCCATGAACCGCCCCGTTCTCATCCGCGCAACACTCTACATCCTGCGGCTGCTGATCGGCCTGAGCCTCACCTTTATCCTAGGCGGGGCGAGGCCGCCTGCCACCGATGTAGTGATCGAGCAGCTCCAAATCATCGGCCCCCGGCAGTGGCTCGCGTTCCTGACCGGCTCGATTGGTGTGCACCAAGTACAGACACTTCAAGCTGTGGTCGTAGCCGACGCTGACGGGTTCGGCGAACCCGACGGCGCGCTCACACACGCCAACGATAACGCTCCTGCCGCCCGGCTTGCGCGAGCAAGCTGACTCACCCCGTCGGCGGGGCTATCTCGTCAAGCCCGAGGCGCTTGGCCTCGGGACCGAGTTGGGTAACGGACACCGCCGCGATCAGAAGCACGATCGCCAGACACACGAACACCGCGGTCAGCCCCCAGCCGCTCTGAATCCAGAGAATCGCCGGGATAATGCCCGCCGTGGCGAGCCGGCCGACGCCGGCAGCCCAGCCAAAACCCGATGCCCGCGCGTTGGTGGGAAACACCTCGGACGCGAAGATCTGCATCGAATTGCCGGCGACCTGAATGAAGAAGATCATGATGAAGCCGGCGATCAGCAGCTGCAGATCGGTTGCCGCGTTGGCGAACACAATCGCCATCAACCCGGCCGCCACGAACGCGCAGACTGACGTGATTTTGCGGCCGTAGCGGTCGAGCGCGTACATCATGAATAGACTCGCGCACGGCACCGCCAAGGTCATCCCGAACGTGTAGGTGAGCGACTTGGTGATGGTGAAGCCCTTGGCGCTCATGATGTTGGGCAGCCAGGTGCCGAGCCCGATCGCGACGCCGAAGAACGCCGAGAAGCAGATCATGCCGGCGATCACCCGAACCGGAAACTTGCTGAACACCACCGCGAACGGATCGCTCTTGGTGTTGCTTGCGGCGTCGGTGGTGAGCGGTTCCTTCGGCCCCGGAATGCCCAGGCGGGCCAATACGTCGAGGGCGTCCTTGCCGCGGCCGTGGGTTGCCAGATAGCGCGGCGATTCCGGCAGCGTGAAGCGGAACAGCCAGACGATGAGCGCGCCGATGCCGATGACGATCCAGACGCCGCGCCAGCCGATGCTGTCGCGGAACGCCAGGGTGAACAGCGCCGCGATCGGCCACACGCATGCGCCGCCGATGAAGTGCACGATCGCCAGGATGCGGCCGCGGATGAGCTTGGGCGAGTACTCGCCCGCATAGGCGAACGCGAGCGGCTGCTCGGCGCCGAGCCCGATTCCGGCGATGAAGCGCGCGACCGCGAGCCAGAGCACGGTCGGCGCGAGCGCGCCCAGGATGGTGAAGATGCCGAACAGCAACAGGTTGAATTGATAGACCGACTTGCGGCCCCACCGGTCGCTGAACTGGCCCTGGCCGGCGGCGCCGATGAACATGCCGATCACGGTCGCGCTTCCGACCAAGCCGGCCTGGGCGGCGGTCGCGAACTGGGATTGGACCATGTCCGGGATCAGCGACCCGAGCACGATCAGGTCAATGACGTCGAAAAAATATCCGGCAGCAATAAGCGCAATGACGCGAATGTGGAGCGGCGAGATCTTTGCGTCATCCAAAGACGTGCCGACGAAAGCCTCGATTGTTTGGGCCACTGTGTCCTCCCCAATGGGCCGCTTAAGCGGCTCTCCACCTGGTCAGTCTGGGAGGGGGACCAGAGCCTGTCAATCGATATGACGGCCCGCGAGGCCGTGCGTAGCGTTCGATAACGCACTGGGTTAGAGTTTCGAAAATCAGGGAGGTATCGCACGATGGCCAGCGCAGCGCCCGCGCGTGGATTGATCGCCGTCGACAAGATGGGCGGGAAAGTCCTGTTCCTCAATCCGACGACCTTCGCGACCGAGGTCGTGCTTGAGGGCTTCCCGCGCACCGTGCACGAATTGCTCGTGGTGCCGGAAACATCACTTGCCTACGTGCCGATCTTCGGTGACGGCATCCATGGTCGCAATCCTAATCCGCAGCATCTGCTGTGCATCATCGATCTCGCCAAGCGCACGCATGTCGGCGACATCGATCTGCGCCCCTACATTGCGCCGCATACGCTGCGTCTCGGGTCCGACGGCCTGATCTACATCACCTGCGAGAACAGCGCGGCGGTCGCGGTGATCGACCGCGCGACCCATAAGGTGATCGATGCCATCGATTCCGGATCGACCAACGGCCACCGCCTGGTGATCTCGCCGGACGGCCGTCGGCTCTATACCGAGAACGAAGAAGACGGCACGGTCTCGGTGATCGATCTGGCGAACCGCAAGCTGCTTGGAAAGATCAAGACCCCGCGCGCGCTCGCCGGCATTGCGCTGTCGGCCGATGGCCGCACCGTCGTCGCGGTCGACGACGAAGAGCCGACGCTGTTCCTGATCGACACCAAGAGCGAGAGCGTCGCCGACACCATACGTCTTAAGGACGTTGCGGAGGCCGCGCAGATCGCCCGCTACAGTCCGGACGACAGTCTGCTCTGCGTCACCAGTCTGAAGAGCGACACGGTGAGCCTGATCGACGCCTCGTTCCGCGAGCAGACCGCGATCAAGGTCGGCCGCCAGCCGATGGACATGGCGTTCCGCGGCGACGAACTCTTCGTTGCCTGCCAGGGCGACGGCTCCGTGCACGTGATCGACATTCCGGCGCGGCGCGCGAAGCACAGCTTTGGCGCCGGCACCGGCTGTGAGTCCCTCGGTTTCTTCTAGATAGGGCGGGGGACCGTGTGGGCGCGGGCGCGCTGTCCGTTGAGGCCGCGATGAGAGCGCCCAAGACCGTGCGGAGCGCGGAGATACTCGGCCGGGTCCGGCTCTCGCGGTCCTTCTTCATGCGCGATTTTCTCTACAGCGAGATCGCCAACGTTCACCGCATGACCAATCTGCCGGATGACCCCGAGCTTGCGATCGCAGCGGGCCGGCGCCTGTGCGAGGAGTTGCTGGAACCACTGCAGGCGACCTTCGGCCGGATCGCGATCCGGTCGTCCTATCGCTCTTCGGTCGTGAATGCGTATGGAAATGCCCACAACTACAACTGCGCGTCCAGCCCGCGCAACTACGCCCGTCACACCTGGGATCGGCGTGACGCGCGCGGCATGGGAGCGATGGCCTGTATCGCGGTCCCCTGGCTCGTCGATCGTATGCAGGCGGGAACCTCCTGGCAGGCGATGGCGTGGTGGATTCATGATCATCTGCCCTATAGCGAGCTGCAGTTTTTTCCAAAACTGGCCACCTTCAATATCGGTTGGCACGAAGTGCCCAGGCGAACGATCTTCAGCTACATCGCGCCGCGCGGGTATCTGACGAAACCCGGTTTTTCCAACCATGCCGGCAATCACGCGCGCTTCTACCAGGGCTTTCCCACGCTTGCGTGAAAGAGAAGTGGTGCTGCGGCACCCGGTTTGAGACGCGAACGGCGATACCCTGCCTGTCGGTTAGGCAATTTTCGCTTTCAGCAACGACGATTCCCGATTGGGAAAATTCTTTTGTGCATAACCCGCCGCTCCGTTTGGTGCCGTCACAAAGTGGTGCAAAGGAGGATCATGGCAGGCGCAACATAAGACCGGCGGCTATCTCCTTTTGGGGGCGCGTCTCATGGAACAAACGCAACTGGCATCGGCTCATCAAGTCGGGGTGGCGTGCACCCAATGCCAGCGTTTTATTGTTCTGTCCGCACGGCCCACGGCACGCGAATTTTCAGCGGCCTGTAACCGGTGCGGCGTTCGATCCTGGTACAGTGCAAGCGCGGTCGTGCCGCTGGAGGGGCCCGGGAGATTCAGTCAGAAATTGCCGCAGCCGCAGACCTAGTCCTCTGGCAGCGCTTGCATCTCGCAATGTATTTGGCGCTGCCTCCCGGCTGCGAATAGGCCGGCTCGATCTCGACCACGCCCCATGCTATGGCGTCGGCGGCGCGGTCCCGTAGCTCAGCCGGATAGAGCAGCGGTTTCCTAAACCGAAGGTCGCATGTTCGAGTCATGCCGGGACCGCCAGCAAGTCCGGACTCCGAGCACGTCGCCTTGACCTCAGCCTCCCAGCGAGAACGCCAGCACGATATTCTCCGGCGTTTGTTTGAACTGCGTTTTGACCGACGTGCGTATCGTGTCGGCCAGTTGACCCAAGGGCTTCGCATCATAAATGCGGGGAAACGCAACAGTCACGGAGACGAGCCGCCCATTGGTCCAATTGAATCCGACTTGCGGCTTGACGCCGGTCGCTTGTTCCACGTCAGCCTCCACCGCTTTGGCGTATTTGAATCCTTCCGTCACCGTGTTGACGGCATCGCAAGCCGCAAGACCGAGCGTGAAGGCCAATAGAGCTACAATTCTGAACATGGGCTCCCCCAATGTCGGAGCGACTATAGCGCGCCGCGTTGTAGGCGGCGAAAGCTACAGTCTGTTGAAGTTCAATCGGTCCATCCGCCCGTGCGTCAGTCGATGACCGCATCGGCGAGCGACAAGACCGCGGGCGGCAGGTCGAGACCGAGCGCCTTTGCGGCCTTGCGATTGATCACCAGCTCGAACTTCGAGGGCCGCACCACCGGCAAGTCCGCCGGCTTGGCGCCGCGTAGGATTCTGCCGACATAGACGCCCACCTGCCGGAACCGATCGGCGCCGCCCCCGCAGCTGATCAGCCCGCCGGCTTCCGCGAATTCGCGGGTATCGTAGATCGCGGGGATCTTGTACTGCGCGGCCAGCATGACAACGCGACGGCGCTCCGTCTGAAAGAAGGCATTCGTTGGAACAACGACCCCGCCGGGTCGGCGCTCCGCGAGCTTTGCAAATGCGGCCTCCAGCTCCTCGTCGTTGCTGGCGGTCACCAACATCAAGTCACGTCCGGTCGATTTTGCCGCCGCCTGCGTGAGCTGCACCAATCGCTTGGCGTTTGGACTCGCGGGATTTGTCAGCAGGGCAAACGAATTTGCCCTGGGAAACATTTGGCGCAGCAAATCGAGCTGCTGGGCGACGAGGAAATTCGTAATACCGCTGACACCCGTCAGGTTGGCTTCCGGCCGGTTCAGGTTGGTCAGAAGCCCCAACTCCGCCGCATCGCCTCCGGTCTGGAACACGATCGGGATCGACTTGGTGAGCGCCTTGAGTGCCAGCGCGCTGGCCGATCCGTTGAGTGCCGCGATCACGGCGACCGGTAGGCTGACAAGCTCGGCCGCGAGCGCCGGCAGGCGCTCGTTGTGTCCGCTCGCCCAACGATATTCGATAACAACGTTCTCTCCGTCCACGTACCCAAGTTCGCCCAAGCCTCTTTGAAACGGCGCGACGGAAAAATCGGTGTCCTGCGGCGAGCCATTGACCAGGCATCCCACTATTGGCACCGGCTGCTGCGCGCGCGCGGCGAGCGGATATATTGTCACGCTCCCGAGCGCGGCGAGGAACGCACGCCGCCTCATCCCACAGCTTGGCATCAGGTTCTCCCGGATTGGAACGGTCCCAGTTTAGCACGGAGAGCGCCGAGCGGGTCGGCGCCTGGCCTCCTCAGATAGTGCGCTCGATTGTTCGCACCATCGTAGAGTGTGGAGTAGATCGAAAGCATTCGACCGGAGTTTGCAGCAATCTCTGATCCCTATGCTGTGATCTTTCGCACACGCAGACGGCGGACGGCTTTTGAAGCCTTGCAGCGCGCCCAGGAATTGCCAAAGTCCGCAAAAATGGCGCGGCCGGATGGGCGGCAACCGCCGTTTGGAGTACGATAATTGGCAGAAACGATCTCGAGTCGTGGTGGAAGCGTGACCTTGAGTGATCCGACTTCACGGGATGGTGTGCAGGGATTTGCGCGCGCCGCTTTGGCGCTGGTCGGTTTTGCGTTGTTTGGATACGGTGTTATTGTAGCACTGGAGAATGCTACGGGCATGAAGATCCAAGCCGGTCCGTTGGCCGCGATCATTCTAGGTTTTGTCATCGCCGCCGCTGGAGTCCTCTGGCACCTTCAAACGAGTCGAACCGAGAGGCCCGCCTCGGCGCGGGTCGTGCCCTCGCTCGCGCCTTCCGGTTCGCAGCCCGCGTCGCCCGACACCAAGCCGTCGGACGCCGCTGCCGCCAAAGACCGCGTCGCCGCGGAGCCTCCCCACGCTTCGGAAGGTGACAAGGCGCAAGCCCAGCATCGCGATCAGGCAACCGCCAAAGGCTCGGCGCCGCTCGCGGCCATGCCGGCGGCGCGCGCCGACATGTCGGACGCGGAGTTCAAATCAGCGACGCTCGCGTTCGCAGGCAAAATGCGAACGTTCGAACAGTCCTATGATTCGAAACGCTATCAGATCTTCGACAAACCGACCGACAATCAGCAAGAGCGCGACGAACAGATCCAGGAATTGAAGGCGCTGCAAAGCGAGAAGGTCAGCAATTTTACCAAGGATATTCTGCCGCAAGCCCAGTTCCTGCAGAACGAGTTGTTGCGGCGGCTTGAACAGCGCGGCATCACCGACGTTACCATGCCGCAGCCCCCGGCCGGCACGTCGATCGCCATGGGCCGACGGCTGCTTCAGGTCGATGTGAGCGATGTCGGTCTTCTCGGCCATCAGCCGCTGCACGGCTTGGCCGCCTACCTTGAATTGCTGGCGAGCAAGCTGACCGACTAGGCCAAACGCCGTCCAGCTCCGGCGCGATTCAGTCCAATCAGATCGCAAGCTTGCGTTCAATCGAACGAGATCGGCGACCAGCGCACGGCAGCGTTGAACATCGCGGTGCGGACCAACGCGACAGCATACGAATCGCCGAACAGCCGCAGCGTTTCTTTTGTATTGCCTTGAACGAAAACGACGGCTGCAGTCTGTTCACCGTGCCTCGACAACATGCGCTCCCGTACCATCTCGACGATATCATTGATCTCCGGCATAGCGAGATCGTCGCCGCTATTGCGGACGACATGAACAACCTTGCGAGCTTGATATTTCACGATCCCGTAGGTCAGTTTGTAGCTCATGGCGGGTCGCTTGTTGCGCGCACGGCAATGATGATTGTCTCAAACGTGGCTGCGCCGGCCTGAAACGCGGACCGCTAGGCTCGGACTTCGACGGATGGCGTGCCGGTCTGCACGTGGCCAATGATCCGGGCGTGCGGACAGTTCGCGGCGACAATGGTTGTTAGGATTGTCGCGGCGCGATCAGGATGACATGCGATCAACAGGCCACCCGACGTCTGCGGGTCGGTAAGCAGATGACGGCGCCATTCAGGAAACTCCGGCGGCAGGGTCACGCTGTCGTTGTAACTCATCCAGTTCCGCGTCGACGCACCTGTGATGAAGCGCTCCTGCGCCAGCCGTTGCGCTTCGGACAGGAGCGGCAGTTCATCGGCGTTAATGATCAGGGCGACCTTGGAGCCGCGCGCCATCTCAAGCGCGTGTCCGAGAATTCCAAAGCCGGTCACGTCCGTCATCGCGTGGACGGCGGGGTCCTTCGCCAGCTCCATTCCAACCCGATTGAGCAGCGTCATCGACGCGATCATTTCCGCGTACCCGGCGGGCGAAAGCGCTTCCTTCTTGAAGGCTGCCGAGTAGATCCCGACGCCGAGTGGCTTGGTCAGGATGAGGGTATCGCCGGGCTTCGCGGTCGCGTTGCGCCGCACGTTCTGCGGCCTGCAGATTCCAATGACGGCGAGGCCGTAAATCGGCTCTGGCGAGTCGATCGAGTGTCCGCCGGCGACCGGAATTCCGGCTGTCGCGCAGACCTGCGCCCCGCCTTTGAGGATCTCGCGGACCATGTCCGGCGAAACTTTGTCGACCGGCACCCCAAGGATCGCCAGCGCCATGATCGGCTTGCCGCCCATCGCGTAGACGTCGGAGATCGCGTTGGTCGCGGCGATCCGGCCGAAATCGTGTGGGTCGTCGACCATCGGCATGAAGAAATCGGTGGTCGCGATAACGCATGTATCATTGTCGAGCTGCCATACGGCCGCGTCGTCGCTGGTTTCAGTGCCAACCAGGAGTTCCCGATAGGGCTGGGCGGCAGGTTGATCGGCCAACAGGGCTTGAAGCACCGAGGGCGCAAGCTTGCAGCCGCAGCCTCCGCCGTGGGCGAGACTGGTGAGACGGACTATCGGAACGTTCATGACTGACCATGAAATGCTGTTGGCAGCTCGATTGCTTTCCGGGCGGCAGCCGCGGGCTCGCCGTCCGGTGCCTCACTCCCGCTTCACGACGCGAAACAGATAGAGCTTGTCGATCATGGTTGGCGTGCGTCCGCGAGGATCGCGTAGACCTACAACACATCACGGCCGTCTGTCTGCATCGCAGATGCGCGCAGACGCTGCTCGAAAAACGGAGGGATCATCGCGGTAGAACGCCGCCGTTGGTGGCTGCATTAAAATAAAAGTTATTGACAAATAATAAGCAAAACGTATCGAGGGATGCAGTCCGTTCGATGAGAGGCGCTTTCATGAGGCGATCCTGAAGCGGGGCGGACCAGCGGCGTCCGAGAACGCCTGGCTCGCAACCAGGATCCCAGGGGGCCCGGGGAGTACCGCCAACACCGGCACCATGACCGGTCACGCTGCGGCCTCCGGCCAAAAATCGCCGCCGTGGAGCGCCGAACG
>DATIPA010000233.1:0-3455 GCA_035472475.1 Xanthobacteraceae bacterium
TGCTCCTGTTCCGCAACGCTGCGAAGCGCAGTTGCGCGTATGGTGGCCGACATTGCCGGGCCGGCGCAATGCCCGTTCGCATGGGGCTCGGCGTTGCGCGCGCGGAAACAATATGCATATACACATTTCACCCGCGACGATGTGTGCGCCATGAGCCAAAACCTCCCCAAGCCGACCGTCGCCGAGCAGATGCTCGCCTGCACCTGCAGGCGCCTGCGCAAGGTGACGCGGCGCGTCACCCAGATCTACGACCAGGCGCTGGCGCCGCTTGACCTGACCATCACCCAGTTCGGCCTGCTCGCTTACCTTGCTGCATGCGGCGAGGTCTCGATTGGCGAACTGGCGGAGGAATCGGTGATGGATCCGACCACGCTCACCCGCACGCTGCAGCCGCTCGAGCGCCGCAAGCTGATCAGGATTGCGACAGCGCGCGACGACCGCCGCCGCCGCAACGTCACACTGACCGAAACCGGGCGCGCGACCTTTCGCGATGCCGTGCCGCTGTGGCGCAAGGCCGGCGTGCAGCTCGGCGACGTGCTCGGCACCCGCGGCCGCGGTGCGCTCGATCAATCGCTCGAGGCAGCGCTCCAGCACCTCACCAGGCCTTGAGGGTCAGCGTCCTCACAAAGGCTTGAGCTTGGCGCCGCTTGACAGCAACCGCACGCACGAGATTATATGTATATACAGCTAATGTATATGCAGTAATAAGGTAGTGCCGGGGCGCGGGACAAGGGCGTCAACCAAGGGAGGTCACCATGGCTTCGCTCGATATCATCGGTTCGATTGACATCACGGCGGCCGCAGCGGTTCTGGTCGGAACGATTGCCACGGCCTATCCGGCACCGCTGCCGGCGCGGCTGCGCGTCGTCGCGGCGTTCGCGCTCTGGTTCACGTTGATCGTGCTCGCCTCCGCCCTCGATCTTCTCGATCCGGTCAAGGGTTTCGGCGTTCCGGCGCTCGGCTTTGCGATTGTGGTTCCGATCGCGGTGATGGCGTTCGCGGCGGCCGGCGGCGGTGAACGCTGGCAGCGCGTGCTCGCGATCCCGATGCCGGCGCTGATCGCAACCCACGTGCTCCGCATTCTCGCGGTGCAGTTCCTGCTGCTGTGGTCCACGGGCCGGCTCACCGCGCCGTTCGCACCCATCGCCGGATGGGGCGACATCATCACCGGGGTTACGGCGGTGCCGGTCGCCTGGATGGTCTGGCGCAAGGCCGCCGGCTGGCGTCCGCTCGCCGTGATCTGGAACCTGTTCGGCGCCGCCGACCTGATTACGGCGATCTCGCTCGGCGTCCTGTCCGCGCCCGGCTCGCCGCTGCAGCTGTTCGCGGTCCCGGGCGCGCCGATCATGACGACGCTGCCGTGGGTGCTGATCCCGGGCTACCTGGTGCCGATCCTGTTCATGACGCACGTGCTGATGCTGGCGCAGCTTGGCGCCCACGCCCCCGCCGCCGAAGCGCGCCGTCACGCCTTGCTGGCGTAGGGCGGCCGCGGAATGTTGTTGTGGGCGGCGCGCAGCGCCGCCGACCAGCGCTCGCGCAGATCGTGGAAATACGGCTCGCCCGGCTCGATCCGGTAGTTGAGCTCGGCCATGCAGGTGTCGCGCCGCACCACCAGGATGTCGAGCGGCATGCCGACGCTCAGGTTGGAGCGCATGGTGGAATCGACCGAGATCAATCCGATCTTGAGCGCGTCATAGAGGTCGATGTCGTAGGTAATGGCGCGGTCGAGCACCGGCTTGCCGTACTTGTGCTCGCCGATCTGCAGATAGGGCGTGTCGATCGTGCATTCGATGAAGTTGCCGGCGGCGTAGATCATGAACAGCCGCAGCCGCTCGCCCTTGATCTGGCCCCCGAACAGGAACGCCAGGTCGAACTTGACCTCGGACTGGTCGAGTGCCTCGCCCTCGATCTCCGCCAGCATGCGGATCGCGCGCCCGATGCGCTGCGCCCCCTTGAACATGGTGGGTGCGTTCATCAGCGTTTCGCGCTCGCCGCTCTCGGGGTTCTCCCAGCCCTCGGTCACGGTCGAGACCACCGACTGGGTGAGCGACAGGTTGCCGGAGGCGGCGATCGCCATGATGCGCTCGCCCGGATTGGAATAGACCTGCAGCTTGCGAAACACCGAAATGTTGTCGAGCCCCGCATTGGTGCGGGTGTCGGCAATCATCACGAGGCCGTCGCGAACCAGGATGCCGCAGCAATAGGTCATGAGAGACGCCCCAACTAACGCGCTGCGGTTATAGCCAGAGCCCCGCGCGGTGGCCACACCCTCGGCACGCTCTCGGACCTCATCCTGAGGAGCCCGCGAAGCGGGCGTCTCGAAGGATGGCCAAAGGGAACGCGCTCGCCCGTGGCCGTCCTTCGAGACGCGCCCTTGCGGGCGCTCCTCAGGACGAGGCTAGAGAGTGTGGCACGGCGCAGTTACAGACGCTCAGTTCTGGTTCTGCCGGAACGCCTGGTCGACCCGGATCTGCACCGCCAGCGCCTCGCTGCCGCCGCCGTAGCGGGTGCCGCGCACCGGCGCCGCCCCGAGGTAGTCGAGCCCGACCGCGACCCGCACATAGGCGTCGGTCGCGCAGGTGCCGTTGGCGGGGTCGAACGCGACCCAGCCGAGATCCTCGACGTAAGCTTCCGCCCAGGCGTGCCCGGCGCCCTGGTCGATCGCGCCGTCGTTGCGGTGCAGATAGCCGCTGATGTAGCGCGCCGGCACGCCGGCCGCGCGCGCGCAGCCGATGAAGATATGCGCCATGTCCTGACACACGCCGCGCTTGAGCGTGAACGCCTCGATCGCGGTGGTGGCCGCGTGAGTCGGATCGGTGTCGAAGGCGATGTCTTCGTAGAGCCGATCGAGCAAGCCGTGCAGCAGGCTCAGCGCGTTGCTCGTGTCCATTGAGCCCGCGAACGCCTGCATCGCCGCGTCGGCGTGGGTGAGCGGGGTTTCGCGCAGGAACAGACTCGGCGGAAACCGTTCGATCGCGTCGCGCACGACCCCGTTGGTGTCCTGGGTTTCGACCACGCCGGCGGCGGTCACGGTCAGATCGGTGAGCGGCGCATCGGCCGTGAACGCGTGGATGATGTTGCCGAAGGCGTCTTCCTGCTCGTCGAGCCGGCAGTCGGCCGAGACCTCGATGCGCCAGTCGAGCACGAACTGGCCCTCGTGGTTGCGCGGGGTCAGCCGCAAGGTCTGGATCACGCCGGTCGGCGGCGTGTCGTAGCGGTAGCGGGTCTCATGCCTCACGCCGATACGCATACGGACATCACGATATTTTTGTTGGAGCACGGTCTGGTCCGAAAACCGGTGTCCGTTTTTCGGGACCATGCTCCGGTCAGGTCAGATACTGCTTCGTGACCGCGGCGTCGAGCCGATTGTTGTCGGTGATGAACTCGGTGACGAACTCGTGCAGCCCGTGCTGGAAGATCTCGGGCATGCGGCTGTGCTCGAGCCGCGCGCGCAT
>DATIPA010000234.1:0-22141 GCA_035472475.1 Xanthobacteraceae bacterium
TCGGCGGTCGGCACCCGCTCATCGATCTTGTGCATGGTGGTGTTGACGAGCCCGAACTCGACCACCGGGCAATAGTCCTTGATGAAGCGCGCATCGGACGTGCCGCCGGAGGTAGAGAGCGCCGGGGTTTTCCCGGTCACCTCGGCGACCGCCGCGCGCACCAGATCGACGAATGCACCGGGCTTAGTCACAAAAACATCCGCATTCGACGGCTCCCATTCGATCCGCCAACGAATAGGCCCAGCGGCGGCTCCAGTGCGCTGCTCGATCAGCGCCTTGAGATCGTCTTGCGCATGACGATCGTTAAAGCGGATGTTGAAGCGCGCGCGCGCCTCGCCCGGAATCACATTAACGGTCTTGTTGCCGACGTCGATCGAGGTGAACTCGAGATTCGACGGGTCGAAATGCGTGCTGCCAGCGTCGAGCGGCGCGCTCATCAGCGCGCTCAGCAAGGTCACGATTCCGCGCACCGGGTTGTCGGCCAACTGCGGATAGGCGACGTGGCCTTGCGTCCCGATCACCACCAACGTGCCGTTGAGCGAGCCACGGCGGCCGATCTTGATCATGTCGGAGAGCGCGTTCGGATTGCTTGGCTCACCCAAGAGGCAGTGATCGAACTTTTCGCCACGATCGGCCGCCCACTTCAGCAGCTTGACGGTGCCATTGACCGCAACGCCTTCTTCGTCCCCGGTGATGAGAAACGAGATCGAGCCCTTGGGTTTGCCGCTCTGGGCCGCCAGATGGTCGAACGTGGCGGCAAGCGCGCAGGCGATCGCACCCTTCATGTCGACCGCGCCACGTCCAAACAGCACTTCTTCCGACACTTCGCCGGCGAACGGTGCGTAGCTCCACAATTGCTCTTCGCCCGGCGGCACCACGTCAGTGTGGCCCGCGAATACGAAATGCGGCGCGCCGGTTCCGACACGGGCGTAGAGATTCTCGATATTGTCGTAGCCGGGTTGGGTGAAAATCACCCGATGAACGTCAAAGCCCGCGCTGGTCAACACCCGCTGCAGATAAGAAATCGCGCCGCCCTCTTCGGGTGTCACCGATGGACAGCGTATCAGCTCGCGGGCGATGGCGACGGGATCGGCGGGCACGCGACTCAATCCCGCAGCAGTTCGTTGATGCTGGTCTTGGCCCTGGTCTTCTCGTCGACGCGCTTGACGATCACTGCGCAATAAAGCCCGGGACTCGGCTTGCCATCCTTTGCGGCCTTGCCGGGCAGCGTACCCGGCACCACCACCGAATAGGCCGGCACCTCGCCTTGGAAAGTCTCACCGGTGTCGCGGTCGATGATCTTGGTCGAGGCGCCGATGAAAACACCCATCGAGAGCACCGACCCCTCGCGCACCACCACGCCTTCGGCCACTTCGGAGCGCGCGCCGATGAAACAATTGTCCTCGATGATGACAGGACCCGCCTGCAATGGTTCGAGCACGCCGCCGATGCCGGCGCCGCCGGAGATGTGGCAGTTCTTGCCGATCTGCGCGCAGGAACCGACCGTCGCCCAGGTATCAACCATGGTGCCGGAATCGACATAGGCCCCGAGGTTGACGAACGACGGCATCAGAATCACGCCGGGTGCGATGTAGGCCGAGCGGCGCACCACCGACCCGGGGACCGCGCGAAAGCCGGCCTCGCGAAAGCGGTTCTCGCCCCATCCGTCGAGTTTTGACGGAACCTTGTCCCACCAGGCCGCCTTTCCGGGACCTCCCGCGATCACCCACATGTCGTTGAGCCGGAACGACAGCAGCACGGCCTTCTTGAGCCACTGATTGACGCGCCAGGTTTTGTTGGCGTCGCGCTCCGCGACCCGCGCCTCGCCCCGGTCCAGCAATTCGAGCGCGGCCTCCACCGCCTCGCGCACCGCGCCCTTGGTGGCAGGACCGATCCCATCGCGCTTCTCGAACGCTTCATCGATGGTGCGGGCGAGTTCCGAATGAGACATAAGACCCTCGTTTGGTGCTGTGTCGCGGAGGGGCGAGCTAAAGTCAACGGGCCTCGGCCCGCCGCCGCATCGCGGCGATCTGATCCAGGAATCCGGCGAGATCGTCGGTGACGTGGTCCACGTGCGCGGCGTCGTGGCCCTCGAGCTCCCACTCCTCGCGCAGCACAACCCGCGTCCCTGAAGGCACGATCAGAACCGTGGTCATGCCGAGCCCGTGCGGCACCTCGAGATTGCGCGCGAGATCCTCGAACATCGCGGCCCGCGCCGGCACGACGCCATGCAGCGCCAGAAAGCGATCGTAGGTCTGCGGTGACGGCTTGGGCTCGAGCTCGGCCGCCACGATGTCGAACACCGCCTCGAATCGATCGTGGATCGCAAGCCGCTGCATTACTGCGTTGGCGTGCTTGCGCGTTCCGTTGGTGAGGATGAGCTTGCGGCCGGGAAGTTTCTCGAGCGCCGCGCCAAGCGCCGGATTGGGCTCGATCGGCGAATGGTCGATCTGATGCACCACTTCGAGGTAATCATCGGGCTGCATTCCATGCTCGATCATCAGCCCGCGCATCGACGTGCCGTAGCGCCGGTAATAGTCCTTCTGCAAGCGAAACGCTTCGTCTTCGGAAACTTTCAGAAAGCCGGCGATATAGCTGCGGATGCGCGCATCGACTTGGCCCCAGAGGTTGAGGTGATGCGGATAGAGCGTGTTGTCGAGATCGAATACCCAGGTCTCGATGTGTTCGAAGCCGCGCGACGCGCGTTTGTCGGTTTGCGGCATGTCGTCCGTTCCAATCAACGGCAGCACTGCGCCCAGCAGCTATTTGCCGCCTACGATCTTGATCGCGCGCCCCTGGCTGACGAATGAAAAATGCCGATTGCCGACGCTGCCGAACATCAGGGTTTCGACCACCGGTTCGGCAATCTCGCCCGCGGACGCCCAATCGACGATGAAGTTCGCACCGGTGCCGGCCCGCACATCGAGCTCCGGAATATAGATGTCGACCGTGCCGAACGGCTTGAGTGCGATCGGCCGTTTGAGATAGCTGTCGACCTGCTTGCCGTTGCCGTCGAAATAGGCGATGCGGTTGAGGACCAGCGGCTTCGCCTCCGACGCGTTGTGGATGCTCAGCGTCACCGAGAAGTCCGCCCGCAGCTTGCCTTGGCTCATCGACACGCTGGAGTAGGCCGGCACGTAGAAAGAGCCGGTTACATCGAGCGCGCCTGTCGGAATGGTGGTCAACGCGTCGGCGAATGAACGCTCCAGATCAACCGTCGTCTGGGCGCGTGCCGGATCTGCCACGAGCACTATCAGCACAGCCAGCGCCGCGCCGATGCATCGCCAATGTCTCATCAGGCCCTCCCGTCCGCCCGTCATCGGTGGATCAGTGTGCCGGCGCCGAGATCGGTCAGCAACTCGAGCAGCACCGCGTGCTCGACCTTGCCGTCGAGGATGACCACGCCTTCGACCCCCTGTTCGAGCGCGTAGATGCACGTCTCGACCTTCGGGATCATGCCACCCGAGATGGTACCGTCGGCGATCAGGCGGCGCGCATCATTGACCGACAACTCCTTGATCAGGGACTTGGACTGGTCCAACACGCCCGGCACGTCGGTCAGCAGTAGGAAGCGTTTGGCGCGCAGCGCGCCGGCGATGGCCCCCGCGAAGGTATCGGCGTTGACGTTGTAGGTGCCGCCGTCGGCCGCGGCCGCGACCGGCGCCAGCACCGGAATGAGCTCGCGCCCGAGGATCTGGTTGAGCACCATGACGTCGACCTTCTCCGGCTCGCCCACGAAGCCGAGATCAACCACTTCCTCGATCTTGGAGGTCGGATCAACGACCGCGCGTGTCGCCTTGCGCGCCGTGACCATGTTGCCGTCCTTGCCGGTCAGCCCGACCGCCTTGCCGCCGGCGGCATTGATGAAGCCGACCAGCTGCTTGTTGATCGACCCGGCCAGCACCATCTCGACGATCTCGATGGTCTTCTCATCGGTAATGCGCAGACCGCCGGCGAACTCCGACTTGATGCCGAGGCGGTTGAGCATGTCGCCGATCTGCGGGCCGCCGCCATGGACGACCACCGGGTTGATTGCGGTCTGCTCCATCAGCACGATGTCCCGCGCGAAGCTGCGCGCCGACGCCTCGTCGCCCATGGCGTGACCGCCGTATTTCACGACCACGATTTCGTCGTCGTAGAGCTGCATGTGCGGCAGCGCTTCGGTCAGGATGCGCGCGATGTCATGGGCCGACACGCTCATGAGGTGATCCTTGACGAGAGTGGGTTTCGGTCGGCGTTTTAGCTTGGCCGGCGCCCCAACGAAAGGGCCCTTTCCGTGAGCAGGCGCGCAATTGCGGCGCGGAGGTCCGGTACTCCGGCGCCGGTGTGCGCGGACGTCACCAGCACCTGCGGAAATGCGGCCGGCCGCCGCCGGATCGCGGCCTGTGTTGCCGCAACGCAATCCGCGAGCGCGGCAGCCTTGACCTGATCGGCCTTGGTCAGCGCGATCTGGTAGCTCACCGCCGCCTCGTCGAGGGTGCGCAGGATTTCATCGTCGGGCGGTTTAATGCCGTGGCGGGCATCGATCAGAACATAGACGCGCGCCAGGCAGGCACGGCCGCGCAGATAGTCATGGATAAGCGCGGTCCAGGCCGCGACCTTGGTCTTCGGCGCCCGCGCATAGCCATAGCCCGGCATATCGGTGAGCACGAGCGGCCCATCGGCCGTAAAGAAAATGAGTTCCTGCGTGCGGCCGGGCGTATGCGAGGTGCGCGCAAGCGCATTCTGGCCGACAAGCGCGTTGATCAGGCTCGATTTGCCGACGTTGGAACGGCCAGCGAAGGCGACTTCGAGCTCGCGCATCGGCGGCAGCGACGCGAGCGAAGCTGCGGCGGTCGCGAAACGCCAGGCGCCGGCGAACAGCTTGCGCCCGGCTTCGATGTCCTTGGCCGTAAACGGTGGTGTCTCGGTCATGGCGGAACGACCGACGACGCCGCGTCACACTACGGGCGGACGCTTGTTGAACAAATCCTTGAGCTTCTTGGCGATCGACTTGAAGTTGTCGAACAGCTCGATCTTGGCGCCGTGCCGCTGCATGATCACCGATTGCTGGAGTACCGAGAGCGTGTTGTTCCAGGCCCAGTAGATCACCAGCCCGGCCGAGAAGCTCGCCAGCATGAAGGTGAAGATCACCGGCATCCAGTCGAAGATCATTTTCTGCGCAGGATCGGGCGGCGGCGGATTGAGCTTCATCTGCGCCCACATCGTGACCCCCATGATGAGCGGCCACGCGCCCACCATCATGTAGGCGCCGAGGATCGGGACGTGCGAGGGATCCCATGGAATGAGCCCGAACAAATTGAATACCGTCGTGGGGTCAGGCGCCGAGAGGTCCTTGATCCATCCGTAGAACGGCGCGTGGCGCATCTCGATGGTGACGAACAGCACCTTGTAGAGCGAGAAGAACACCGGCACCTGGATCAGGATCGGCAGACAGCCGGCAATCGGGTTGATCTTCTCGCTCTTGTAGAGCTCCATGAGCTCCTGCTGCTGCTTGACCTTGTCGTCCGGATAGCGCTCGCGCAGCGCCTGCATCTTCGGCTGCAGCGTCTTCATCTTCGCCATCGAGGCGTAGGACTTGTTGGCGAGCGGGAAGAAGATCAGCTTGATGATGACGGTGACGATCAGGATCGCAATTCCGAAATTGCCCACCAGCTTGTAGATCGAGTCAAGCGCCCAGAACATCGGCTTGGTGATGAAATAGAACCAGCCCCAGTCGATCAGCCGATCGAACAGATTGAGGCGCAGCGTATCGTTGTACTCATTGACGACCGACACTTCCTTGGCGCCTGCGAACAACCGCGCGTCGGCGCTCGCCGTGCCGCCGGGCTGGATCGTGCGGCCGTCAAGCAGATAGTCGGTCTGATAGGTCTTGATGCTGCCGAGCTGGCCCGCGGAGAAGTGTGCGTCGAGGCGCGCATCGGTGTTGGGGAGAAGAGTCGCCGCCCAGTACTTGTCGGTGATGCCGAGCCAGGCGTTGGTAACGTTGAAGCTGATCAACTTCTTGTCTTCGACCGTCTTGTAGGAAAGCTCCTGCAGGCCCTGGTCGCCCATGACGCCGATGAGACCCTCGTGCAGGATGTAATACCCAAGTGTCTTAGGCGTGCCGTGCCGCGAGATCAGCGCATAAGGATAGATCGTGACCGGGTTCGCGCCGGTGTTGCGCACGCTGTCCTTGAGGGTGAACAGGTATTTGTCATCGACCGAGATGGTGCGGCGGAACTCGAGCCCCTCGCCGTTGTCCCAGACGAGCGTGATCGGACGGCCGATTTGCAGCGCGCCCGAACCCTCCTGGCGCCATTCGGTGTCGGCATTCGGAACCTTGAAGGTCGCGCCCGGGCCTGCAACCCAGCCGAACTCGGCATAGAACGGCTCCGCCGTCCCGGACGGCGCCAACAGCACGATCGCGGGCGAATTGGGATCGACGGTTTCGCGATATTTGACGAGCGAGAGATCGTCGAGCCGGGCGCCTTTGAGCGCGATCGAACCTTTCACGCTTGAGGTGTCGATGGTAATGCGCGGCGTCTCCGCGATCACCTTCTCGCGCGGAAGCGGGGCGCCAGCGGTGCCGACTTGACCCGGCGCAAGCGGAATATTCGACGGCTGCGCCGTCGGACCGCCGGCAGATGCCGCGGGAGGCTGCTGACTCTGCTCCAGCCGCTGCTGTTCGGCGAGCTGCCGCTGCTTGTTGGCCTGCGGGGTGGCAAAGAAATACTGCCAGGCAATCAGCACAATGGCCGACAGGACGATGGCAATAATGGTGTTCTTTTGGTCCTGCATCGCTTTTACTTTGTGTCGCGCCGAGACCCGCTACGACGTTGGCCAGACGCAATGTGCACGCGCCCGAGTGCGCTCGACATGTCGTCGATCAACCGGCAGAACGTAAGATCGAGCGCAGCCCGTCGTCCGACCACAACGTAGTCGCGACCCGACTGCATGCCTTCCGCGCCCGACAATCTCACGATCTCCCGCAGCCGTCGCCGTACCCGATTGCGCTCGACCGCATTGCCGACCTTCTTCGACACCGTGTAGCCGACGCGCGGCGGCGCCTGATCGCGGCGCTCACGCGACTGCAGCACGAAGCCCGTGGCGTGCGCCTTGGCGCCGGATGCCGTTGCGATGAAATCCGCCCGCTGCCGAAGCCGTTGCAAGGGCGGCGTCATGAAGGTCAGGCTGACAGACGCTTGCGGCCACGGGCGCGACGCGCGTTGATCACCTTGCGGCCGCCCTTGGTCGCCATACGGGCGCGAAAGCCGTGACGCCGTTTGCGCACCAGCTTGCTGGGTTGATAGGTCCGCTTCACGGGCTTTCTCCGTTCCTTTCAGTAAAAACGAGGCTGTGTATGTATAAAACGCGGTCACGGAGGGTTGCGCACGCCGCATCCTGCCCGCACTGCTGGGATCGCCGGGGCTTATACGGGAGGGTCGAAAGCTCGTCAATTGCTGGCCAATCCGAGTGCCCGGAACCCCTGCCATGTAGGTCCACGCGAGATGTTCGCAAGACGTTCACGTCTCGGAGAGGAACACTGAAGCCGGGTCAATTGGCGGTGATATCGGCTCCGCCACCGGCCTTGTCCTGTATAGATGACCGTTACCGACCGGATCGAGTTGATGTCAGTGCCCGCCGAAACCCGCCCAGACGCCGCGATGCTGGACCGTTCCCACGGTGTTCGGCGCCTGTTGCCACTCATCATTGTGGCGGCGGCGATCGTCGTCGTGTTCGGCACGGGACTCTACCGCCAACTTTCGTTCGAGCAGCTGGTGCGACACCACGTCGCCATCGAAAAGCTGGTGGCCGAGCATGGGCCCGCGATGTTCGCGGCCTATGTCGGGCTCTACGTCGCGGTGGTGATGCTTTCGATCCCAGGCGCGCTGGTGCTCACAGTCGCCGGCGGCGTCGTATTCGGCACGCTGCTCGGCGCGCTCGGCGCGATTGCCGGGGCAACCGTCGGCGCCACCATCATCTTTCTGATCGCACGTGGGGCGGTCGGCGAAATCCTGATCCGCCGCGCCGGGCCAAGATTGGCCAAGGTGGCGGCCGGCTTTCGCGAGGACGCGTTCTGCTATCTGCTGTTCCTGCGCCTGGTGCCGTTGTTTCCGTTCTGGCTCGTCAACCTCGTTCCGGCACTCGCCGGCGTCCGGCTGTTCCCGTTCGTGGGCGCAACCGCCCTCGGCATCATCCCCGGCACTTTCGCGTTCGCATTTTTCGGCTCGGGTCTCGACAGTATGCTCGATGCCCAGGAGGCCACCCACCAAGCCTGTCGGGCCGCCGGCACCACCACTTGCGCGTTCGGCTTTGACGTTTTCGCCTTGGCGACGCCGCGAGTGATCGCCGCGTTCATCATCCTCGGTCTGTTTGCGCTGCTGCCGGTGGTGGTCAAGCACGTGAAGGCATCCCGTCACCATGGCGGACACCCTCAAGCCTGACCTGTGCGTCATTGGCGCGGGCGCCGGCGGCCTTTCGGTCGCCGCCGCGGCGGCCGCGTTTGGCGTTCCGGTGGTGTTGATCGAGAAGGGCCGCATGGGCGGCGACTGCCTCAACTACGGCTGCGTGCCGTCGAAAGCGCTGCTCGCAGCCGCCCGCCATGTTGCCGACATTGCGAGTGCGGGCGCTTTCGGCGTGCGGACCGGCGCGACCGAGGTGGATTTCGCGGCCGTCACCCAACACGTCCGCGACACCGTTGCGGGGCTCGCACCGAATGATTCCGCCGAGCGCTTCACCGGGCTTGGCGTGCGCGTGATCCCCGGAGCCGCGCGGTTTACCGATCCCGCGACCGTCGCGGTCGACGACAAATTCACCATCAAGGCGCGTCGCTTCGTGATCGCGACAGGATCGAGGCCGTTCGTTCCAAGCATTCCGGGGATCGCGCAGACGCCATTCTTCACCAATGAGACGATTTTCGACCTCGCGGTAAAGCCCGCGCATCTGTTGATCATCGGGGGCGGGCCGGTCGGGGTCGAAATTGCACAGGCGTTCCGGCGGCTCGGCAGCGCGGTGACCGTGATCGAAGCCGCAATCCCGCTCGGCAAAGATGATCCGGAATGCGCCGCGGTCGTGCTCACGGCGCTGGCGCGCGAAGGCGTGGTGTTCCGATCCGGCGTCAGACTGGTGAAGGTTGCCGGCACGTCGACCATCCAGATGACGCTCAGTGGTGGCGAAGTGATCGAAGGCAGCCATCTGATGGTCGCGGCCGGCCGCACGCCGGTGACCGACGGCCTGGGGCTTGAGCACGCCGCTATTGCGAGCACCCAGCACGGCATCACGGTCGACCGCCACCTGCGCACGACCAACAAGCGCGTCTACGCCATCGGCGACGTCATCGGCGGGTTGCAATTCACCCATGTCGCCAACGACCATGCGGGTATCGTGATCCGGCACGCGCTGTTTCGGTTGCCCGCCCGAATCAGATACGACGCGACCCCGTGGGTGACCTATACGGACCCCGAACTGGCACAGGTCGGCTTGACGGAAGATCAGGCGCGCCGCGCCGGGCATGCTGTCCGCATCCTGCGCTGGCCCTACCATGAGAATGATCGCGCCCGGATCGAACGCGCTTCCGGCGGGCATATCAAAGTGATAACCAACCGGCGCGGCAGCATTCTCGGCGCCAGCATCGTCGGCCGGGACGCGGGCGAGCTCATCTCGGTCTTCACGCTCGCGATCACCCAGCGGCTGAATATCCGGGCGCTGGCCGGGTATATTGTTCCGTACCCGACGCTCGCCGAAATCGGAAAGCGTGCGGCAATGAGCCACTTCGCCCCCAGTTTGACCAGCCCGATGGTGCGGCGCATCATCGGCTGGCTGCGTCGCCTGGGCTAGGGTTAAGCACTTGCAGATATGAGCGAAACCAAGACCAACGCGGGGCCCGAGGAGGGCCGCAAGACGGGCCGGTGGCATCACGGGCTCGGCCTCTCTGGCAAGCTCCTGCTGCTGACGACGGCGTTCGTGATGATCGCCGAAGTGCTGATCTACGTCCCTTCGATCGCCAACTTCCGCATCATGTGGCTGCAGGACCGGCTGGCGGCCGCGCATACCGCCGCGCTCGTGCTCGACGCAGCGCCGAGCGGCATGGTGCCCGAAAGCCTGGCGCAGCAAATCCTCGACAGCATCGGCGCCAAGTCGGTGGTGATGAAGACCAATCAGCAGCGCCGCCTGCTGGTTACCAGTAACGTTGCCACCGAGGTCGATCAGACCGTCGACGTCCGCAGTATCAAGCCGCTCAAGGCCATCATCGAGGCGTTCCAAACGTTGCTGATGAGCAAGAGTACGGATCTGGTGCGCGCGGTCGGCCCGGCGCCGCGCGGCGGCCAGTTCGTCGAGATCGTGGTCGAGGAAGGCCCGCTGCGCGCAGCCATGCTCGGCTACTCGCGTAATATCCTGCTGCTGTCGCTGGTGATCTCAATCATCACGGCGGCACTTGTTTACTTGTCGTTGTTGCTGCTGTTCGTGCGGCCGATGCACCGCATCACCGCCAACATGACGCAGTTCCGCAGCGACCCGGAGGCTCCCGGCCGGATCATTGCGCCCTCGAGGCGCAGCGACGAAATCGGCGTCGCACAGCGCGAACTCTCGGCGATGCAGCACGACCTCGTGTCGATGCTGCACGAGAAAAGCCGCCTTGCCGCGCTCGGTCTCGCGGTCTCGAAGATCAACCATGACCTGCGCAACCTGCTGTCGTCGGCGCAGCTCTTTTCCGACCGGCTCGCCGATCTTCCCGACCCGAGGGTGCAGCAGTTCGCACCCAAGCTGATGCGGGCGCTGGAGCGAGCCATCGCGTTCTGCCAGTCGACCCTGTCGTACGGCGGCGCGCACGAACCACCGCCCGATCGCCGGCCGGTCGCATTCGAAGCGCTGGTCGCTGAAGTACGCGATACACTCGGGCTTACCGGCACCATCGGCTGGATCAGCGCGGTCGAGCGTGGGCTCGTGGTCGACGCCGATCACGATCAGCTGCTGCGTGTCCTGCTTAATCTCACCCGCAACGCGGCCCAGGCACTGGAGAGTCGCGCGCCCAACGAGCCGACGCGCGATCAGGTGCGCGTCACTGGCCGTCGCGAAGGCGCGGTGGTGATGATCGAGGTGTCCGATACGGGTCCTGGGCTGTCCGCAAGGGCACGCGCACATCTGTTCGAGCCGTTCCAGGCTTCGACCCGCACCGGCGGCACTGGCTTGGGACTTGCCATTGCGGCCGAGCTCGTGCGCGCTCATGACGGCGAGATCAAGCTCGTCGACGGCACCATCGGCGCGACCTTCCGCATCACCATTCCGGATCGCGCGGTCGACCTGCAGACCTGGCGCAAGGAAGCGCGCGCGTAACCTGCAACGCGGTAGGATGGGTTGACCCCCGGGCCCTTGACCCAGGGAAACACACCGCGGACCAAGCATCATCCCGACGGGTTTCGCTGACGCTCAACCCATCCTACAGTGCCGCCCGCAAATTTTGCCGAGACCCGTATGCCGATACGCAACGCCCTCATGTTCGTGGCGCCCGCCGCAGTGCTCGTCGTTTCTGTACTTGCGCTCGCGCATGACGAAGGCTGGGACAAGGTCGTGGCGGCCGCGAAGGCCGAGGGCAAAGTCACGTTCTATTCCGGGCTCGTCGGCTCGCCCAGCACGGCGGCGGTCGCTCGCGCCTTCGAGAAGTCGACCGGAATCACAACGGAGTTCCTCGATCTGCGCATCAGCGAAATCCGCGAGCGCATGCGCGCCGAGCAGATAGCGGGCCATGTGATCGGCGACGTGCTCACAACGTCCTATAACGTCACCACGTCGATCGAAAACAACGAAGGCTCGCTGCAGCCGCTGCGGGCGTTCCCCAACCGCGCGCGCGCGGATGTCGCCATCGACAACCCGGCCGGCACGCAGGTGCCGGTTTACGTGCTCAAATACGGCATTTTGATCAACACCAAGCTCGTCGCGCCCGCTGACGAGCCGAAGAGCTGGGCCGATCTCCTCGACCCGAAATGGAACGGCAAGATCCTTGCCGACGACCCGCGGGCGCTCGGCGGCGGTTTCAACGCATTCGTTGCGCAGCACGACAGGCTCGGGGTGGATTTTCTGAAAAAGCTCGCCGATCAGAAGCTCGTCTTCATCCGCGATCTGCGCGAAGCCGAACGCCGCGTCGCGCGCGGCGAATATCCGATCTACATCCCGTTCCTGTTCAACGACTTCTCGTCACTCAAGGGCCTTCCGGTCAAGGCGATCGTGCCGAGCGAGGGCGTCGCCTACGTGCAGTTCGTCGCCTCCATGGTCAAGAACACGACGCATCCCAACGCTGCGTTGATATTCATCAACTTCCTGCTCTCCAACGAGGCGCAGCTCATCTTCGCACAGGAAGGGCTGGGGCCGGTCGTCAGCGCGGTCGACGCCAAGGTACCGGACGATCTGCGGCCCCTCGTGGCCGCCGCGCCGATGGGCACAAGCGATTGGAGGCGCGAGCAAAAGCTGTTGCAACTGGCGAAGGAGATATTCAAGTAGTGATGGCGGGCGGATGTTGGCGGGAGGACAAGCAAGAATATGGATCGGCGGCAATCAAACCCGGTCTTCAATGATCGCAAGCTGAAGCTCGGGACCTTTCAGACCAACCTCGACAGCGGCTGCGTGATGTCGGACCTCGATGGCCGGCTTGAGATCAGCTGGCCTAACACGGTCGCGCTCGCGCAACTCGCCGACGAGATGGAGTTCGAGGCGCTGGTGCCGGTCGCGCGCTGGGCCGGCTTTGGCGGCGCCACCAACCCGCAGGGGCCGGGTTTCGAAGCCTACACCTGGGCGGCCGGGATCAGCGGCGCCACCACGAAGACCGGCGTGGTCTCGACCTCGCACGTCTCGCTCAATCATCCGATCATCTCGGCCAAGCAATGCGCGGCGATCGACCACATCTCCAACGGGCGCTTCACGCTCAACATCGTGTGCGGCTGGAACGGTCCGGAGATGGACATGTTCAACATCCCGCTGCAGGGTCATGACGAGCGCTACGAATGCGCGGAGGAGTGGCTGTCGATCGTCAAGCGGCTGTGGACGCAGGACGAGAGCTTCGATCACGCTGGCCGGTTCTACACCATCCGCAAGGGCTATCTGGCGCCCAAGCCGCTGCAGCAACCCTATCCGGCGATCATGAATGCGGGCGGCTCCGAGCGCGGCCGCAAGTTCGCCTGTCAGCACGCCGACATGGTCTACACGGTGATCCGCAACACCGACCCGGAGATGAACCGCAAGCACGTGCAGGCCTATCACGCGCTTGCCAAGGAGTACGGGCGCAGGATCCAGGTCTGGAGCCTCGCCAACATCGTGCAGGGCGAGACCGAAAAAGAGGCGCGCGAGTTCTACGACTATTACGTCCACCAGAAGGGCGACTTCGCGGCGGCCGGCAACGTGGTCAACGCGATGGCGGCCGAGATCAACGCGCGGACGTACACCCCGGCGCAGATCAAATCGATGGCGGAAGTGTTTGTCGCGGCCTGGGGCGGCAACACCTTGATTGGTACCAAGGAGCAGATCGTCGACGGGCTCGCACGCATCGCAAGCTGGGGCCTCGACGGATTGCTGCTGGCGTTTCCGCGCTATGAAGCGGGCATGCGCGAGTTCCGCGACGTGACCTATCCGCTCGTCAAGCAGGCAGGGCTGCGGGATGCGAAGTAAGGTTGGAGCCCCCTCACCCGGCCGCTCCGCGGCCGACCTCTCCCCGCTGGGGAGAGGTGAAGCTGCGGCACGGCGGTGCCCCAAGGTCACCTCTCCCCAGCGGGGAGAGGTCGCGAGCGCAGCGAGCGGGTGAGGGGATCAGGAATCGGAGCAACAATATGAAACGCACGCTGATCAAATGCGGGTGGCTCGTTACGCTCGACGATGCGATCGGCGATTTTCATGGCGGCGAGCTGCTTTACACCGGCGACCGGATTACCGCCGTCGGCAAGGACCTCAACGCCAGCGCCGATACGGTGATCGACGCTACCGACAAGATCGTGATGCCGGGCCTCGTCAACGCCCACATGCACACCTGGGAGACCGCGCTGCGCGGGATCGCGGCGGAGTGGCTCTCCGCCGGCTACATGAAACACATCCACGGCAACCTCGCGACCCACTACCAGCCGGAGGATAATTACGTTGCCAACCTGATGGGCGCGCTCGGCCAGATCGACGGCGGCACCACCACGCTGGTCGACTGGTGTCACAACATCACGACGCTCGAACACGCCGAGCGCGCGATCGACGGCCTCATGGACAGCGGTATCCGCGCGGTGTTCGCGCACGGCACCGCCAAGCCACCGACCAAACCGGGCGACAAGCCGTTCACTCACGTGCCGCATCCGCGCGAGCGCATCGATGCCTTGCGCAAGGGCCGGCTCGCCAGCAACGACAGCCGCGTAACGCTCGCGATGGCGATTCTTGGGCCCGACTACTCGGTGTGGGAGGTGGTCGAGCAGGACATCCGGATGGCGCGCGAGTACGGCCTCGTCTCCTCTTCGCACACGCGTCGCAAGGAAGAGTCGGTGCTGCCCGACGGTTACGCGCGCATGCTCAAGGCAGGCTTGCTCGGCCCCGACCACAACCTGGTGCACGGCACGACTTATGATGAGGCCGACCTCAAGGTCGTGATCGATTCCGGCGCGAGCCTGACCTCGACGGTGCTGGTCGAGCTTCATCATCACATCGGCGACACCATGGTAGCGCGCGTGCGCGCCGCCGGCGGCGCGCCGTCGCTCGGCATCGACGTCGAGCCCTACGGAACCGGCCAGATGCTGCGCGAAATGCAGGCTGCGCTCCTGTTCGTTCGCGGCAAGGAGGTGCGCAACAACGCGATGCGCGGCAACTCGCCGTTCGCCAGCATGCCGGTGAAATCGCGCGAGGCGCTGATCTGGGCGACGCGCAACGGCGCGCGCGCATTCGGGCTCGAGAAAGAGATCGGGTCGCTCACGCCCGGCAAGAAGGCCGACATCGTGATGTTGCGCGCCAACGACATCAATATGGTGCCGGTGTGGGATCCGATCTACGCGATCGTCGATGTCGCGGGCGCCGGCAACGTCGATACCGTCATCATCGACGGCGTGATCCGCCAGGAACGCGGCCAGCTCACCTTCCCGGCCGATGTTTTGCGCAAGCGGCAGGCGGAGCTTGCCGAGTCCGGAGCGCGGCTGATGCGTGCCGGCGGCTATCAGGTCGAAAGCACGGCGAGGTGAGCCGGCCGCCCGGATCAATAACTTTCATTCTTGGATTGCGGAATCGAGCGCGCTCCGGGCGCCGGCATCGCTGTGGCCACCAGTCAGAGGCGGCGCCTTGCCAATTTGGCCTGAACCCGATAGCTATGCGCCGCCTCGTGAGCACATTCCGCCGAGGCACGCGCCCGTAGCTCAGCTGGATAGAGCACCAGACTACGAATCTGGGGGTCAGGAGTTCGAATCTCTTCGGGCGCGCCATTTGCGTACAAAACCACGAACTTTGTCGGATTGGTTGTATCATTGGGATGCATGGTGGCCGCATCTGGGTCGAGTCCGACGTCGGCAAAGGTTCAACGTTCGCGTTTACGATTCCGGTGAAGGTGGACCGACAGGCTAGCGAGCACGCTTGGCGATCGACAGACCAAGGCCAGTTCCACCTTTCAGCTTGGTCGCAGCATTATCCGCCTGTTGGAACACGCGGTGATGGCGTCGAGTGTGACTGAGTTCACAGCCGGGCTGGCGCCGTGCTAGATTAACATTAGTGGGCGAAATTTTCACGGAGCAGTCATGGGCGAACTAACACGCCGATCTCTCTTCTCTGCGGGAGTGGCTGCTGCGGTTTTTTGCGGCAACGCGTTGGCACAACAGGCGCCGCCGAGCGCGTCGCGGGTCGCGCTCAAGGGCTACGATCCGATCTCATATTTCACCGACGGCAAGCCGGAAAAAGGTTCGGGCGAATTCACCTTCGCATTCGACGACACTACCTACTGGTTCAAGAACGCCGAGCACAGGAGAAGTTTGCCGGCGACCCCGAGCGATACGCGCCCCAGTTCGACGGTTATTGCACGGTCCAACTCTCGCGCGGCCGCAAGGTCGAGGCCGATCCGGAGGCTTGGACGATCACCAATGGCAAGCTTTACGTCTTTTCGGGAAAGCCCGGCGTGCCGATATTTCAAGAGCAGCCGGTCGCCATTGCCAAAAAGGCCAGCGAGAACTGGCCTGAGCTTCGCGCGACACAGACACAATAGACGATCAGAAACGTAGAGCGAACGTGCGTTTATAGACCGGCTTTCTTCAGCGCGCCGGCAAGCTGTGCCTGCAATTCCGGCTTGCGCAGCAGGGAGCCGAAGTCGGCGCTGTCAAAACGCGGGTCTAATTCCCGCACAGCCTTGGCTTGTCTTAAAGCATCGGCTTGCCTGCCAGCTTGGGCATAGGCGGCCGCCAAGATCGCATTCGAGTACAGGTCAGTCTTATTACGCTCGAGAGAGCGTTCGAGCGTGCGGACTGCGTCCGCACTGCGGTCAGCGAGGAGATACGCAATTCCCAGGGTAACCGCGTCGGTCACGGTGAAACTAAGACCGAGTTTACTGGCGGTCTCGAAGGCTTTGACAGATGCATCGACATCGCCTGACCAAAGCAACGCAGTCGCCAGCCCGGCATAAGCAGCGGGATCGCTGTTGTTCAACTCCACCGCGCGCTGCATTTCATCGAGCGCGCGATCGTAGTCGGCATAACGGATGTAGATGCTGCCAAGCAGCGCGTGCGCGCCGGCGCCCGTCGAATCGATGGAAATGGCTTTCTGGCCGAGGCTCTCGGCGCGCTGCAACGCGGCTTCGGGATCCGCGGTCCATCCTTGCAAGACGCCGTTGAGTTCGACACGCCCCAACCCGATATACGCGGGAGCATAGCCCGGATCGAGCTCAATAGCCCGTTGGAACTGCGCACGCGCTTGCGAGTTGGCCGAGCGGTTTACGCGGCCCAGAAGATCGCGGCCGCGCAGGACGATGTCGTAGGCCTCCATATTGCTCGGCGGCTTGGTCTCGGCCTTTGTCAGTTCCAGGTTGGTCAGGCGGCTGGCGAGGGTGCCTGCAATGCGCCGCGTGATGTCGTCCTGCACCGAGAAAATATCCTTTGGCGCGACGTCATAGTTCTCGGACCACAGCAACGCGCCGCGCGCGGCATCGGTCAGGCGAATCGAAATGCGAATGCGCTCCGGGGCGCGGCGGATGCTGCCCTCCACGATATAGCGCACATCAAGATCGCGGCCGACGTCTTCGGGCCGCGGAGTTTTGCCCTTGTAGGAGAAAACGGCGTTCCGCGAGCGGACGACGAATTCCGAAAATCGCCCAAGCGCGGAAATCACGTCTTCTGTCAGACCGTCGGCGAAGTATTCGTCCTTGGCATCCGCGAACGACACGAGCGGCAGCACAGCGATCGTTGGACGCGCATCCGTGCCAGACGATCGAGGTGTAGACGCCGTCTGTGATGCCGAAGGCGCAACCTGGCGCACGGTCCACCAGGCGGCCGCGCCGGCAATAGCCAGCACAAGCGCCAGCAAGCCGGCCAGCATTGCGCGACTGCGTGGCATGGCCGAGACGATGCGGCCGGACGCCAATTCCGGCGCATCGGCGATCGCCTGCGGCGTAAGAGCGAAGACGCGGACCGGCCGGGCGATGTTCTTGACCTGCTGCTCTCCGCCATCGACGAACGCCAACGGCAACTTGTCGCGAACCTGGTCTCGCGCAATATCTGAGATGCACAGTCCTCCCGGTTCGCAGATCGATTCCAGCCGGGCGGCAATGTTCACGCCGTCGCCGAAAATATCGTTACCGTCAATAATGATATCGCCGATATTGATGCCAATACGGAAGACGAGGCGTTTTTCTTCCGGAATATCACGGTTTCCTTCGATCATCTTGCGCTGAATCGCAACGGCGCAGGCGACGGCGTCGACTACGCTGCCAAAATCCACCAACAATCCGTCGCCCGTGGTTTTGACGATGCGCCCGCCATAGGCCGCAATCGTGGGATCCACGAGTTCTTTGCGGACAGTCTTGAGAGCGCGAAGAGTTCCGACTTCGTCGGCCCCCATTAGGCGACTGTAGCCGACGACATCCGCGGCTAGAATCGCGGCAAGTTTGCGCTCAATGTGCTCGTGTTTTCCCAAATGGAAGCCCTTAGTCGATAATTTCTGACCGAGATTATCTTACCCCGTGAGAACCTGCACGGGTGCTCTATAACCGCCGTAGGTTCCAGTCCGGGGGCTAGATCGGCCGCCCGGGGGAATCCAACCGGGAGCGACTTGCCTCCTAAATAAGTCTGTCAATCAAGACCGGTTATCGGCGCCAATGACCGCTCTTGGCACTTGCGGAAATGACGACGGTTTCCGATGAGGTCCGCTTAACCCCCGAGAGCGGACATCAGAGCGGACCTACTTTGAGGTCCGCTTTGTGCCAGAAGCGGACATCGGCGCTTTATCACTCGCTATGTAAATTTGGGATTGAGAAAGACGTAGAGCGTAGCGATCTTGCCATCGCGAACAATGACGACATCCAGTCCGGTGTAGTTTGGAGCCTCGCCTTTCGGGCCTGAGCCCCATGCCAGAATTCCCCCGGTATGCAGGGCTTGCGGCTCTCCATGGGGCGTATAGACGAAGTGTGGATGTGTCGCGCGGAGGTCTCCAGCGAACTTGTTCAGAGCGTCGTGTCCAACAAAGACACCGGGCGGTGCGTAGAGCACGCAGTCTTCAGTATAGAAGTCCCGAATGGCGGCGTGGCGGCGGGACGCGTCACCTTCGCCAAAGACTTCCTGAAGGTTGCGGTACAGAAGCTCAGTAATTCGATCATCCATAGTTCCATCGCCCTCTCATCGGTGTCACCTCATTCGTGGCTTGCTGAATGCGTCGGATGCGCGGACGTCCTATGCGCCTTGGAGGAGTGTGTTCCAATCCTGTGCCTTAGCCCACGACTCGAAGTCGTGAAAGGCGACTTCGGGGAACTCACGGCGGAGCGCTGCGCGATTGACGGTGTAGCCGACACGGTCGAACCACTCGTACATCTTGGCACCGTCCTCACCCATGCGTTGGCCGATGACGTCCAGCGGGATCTGGAAATAGGTGAACGGGCGACCGGTGACACGCGAGACGATCTCGACGACCTCGTTGCCCGTGAGCTCGTCGCCCCCCAGATCGAAGCGCTTGCCTGCGAAGCGGCCTGGGTCCTCGAGGAGGCGAACGGCCACGGCCCCGATGTCCGCGACGGCGACTTGCGCGAGCTGTCTCGTCGTTGGGAGCGGCGTGGCGTAGATGCCCTTCGCGAGCTGCTCTTTGCCGAAATGGAGGTTCTCCATGAAATAGACGGGCGCCAGGACCGTGGCGCGTACGCCGATCCTAGCGATATGCTCTTCGACCTTGTACTTGCTATCGAAATGCGGCACGCCAGTCTGTCGATTGGCGGAGCCGACCGAGTTGAAGACGAGATGTACGCCTGCGGCCTTGGCCGCGTCCGCTGCGGACATGCCTTGTCGCGTCTCGGCTTGCGTGCCTCCTTCGAATGGCGTCGTCATCACGAAGAAGGAGGTCGCTCCTTTGAGCGCCTTCGTCAGCGCGGCCGTGTCTTCGAGTGACGCGCGGACGAGCGTGACGCCCGCGTTCGCGAGCTCCCTCGCCTTCGCGGAGTCAGTACTGCGCGTGATGGCGCGGACCTCGTGACCGCGCTCGAGCAGGCTCTTCACAACAGCGCCACCTTGTTTGCCCGTGCCTCCCGTGACGACGACGGCAAGCTTCTGACCCATGACCCATCTCCTTTCACTTGCGACATATGAAGGGTTGGCGTTGATGTGCTAGGCGTTGATCGCTGACGCTTCATTTTGTGGGATCGGCGCCAACGTCAGAGAGGCCAAGGCTACTGCGAACCATGCCCGCAGCTCACTGCGGCATGGTCATCAACTCGATGACATGGCCGTCGTGGTCCTTGTAATAGAAGCCGCGGCCGCCATTCCAAGCGTTGAGCTTGACGTCTTCAAGGCTCCGGGGCCCGCTTCCGAAGGCGAGCCCAGCGTCCTTGACCCGCTGCAGGATCGCGTCGAATTCGGCGTCGCTTACATGAAACGCATAGTGCTGGCTTGCGATGGTCCCCTTCGCGTCAGCGAAGTCCAGCGTCAGTGTGTCGTTGACGCGCACCGGCGCAAAGTGACCGCCTAAACCATCGAAGCGCAGCCCGAAGATCTCCGCGAAGAGGCGAGCGGCGGCGTCCTTGTCGCGAGTCCAAACGATAGTGTGGTTGAGTGTGATTGACATGGGCTTCCTCCTATTAGGCCGCCTGACGCAAACTCTTCTCGCGCGCCGCTTTGAGGGCGGCGGTCCACCATGCCAGCTGATCGAGCATCTGCTGGGCGGCCTGATTGAGATGCTCGAGTTCGCTCAGCGGCGTGCCGTCTTTGATTACGGCCAGGTAATCGGGAAAAAGGATGTGAATGGCGCTGCGGATCGGCGCCATCTGCAACTCGATGGCGTGGAGCCGCAGTTGCTCTACCGCGCGAGCGCCGCCAACGCCGCCGTAGCCTACGAAAGCGACCGGCTTGTTGCCCCATTCAGCGTAGGCGTAATCGAGCGCATTCTTCAAAACCGCGGTCGGTCCGCGATTGTATTCAGCCGCCGTGAAGATAAAGGCGTCGAATTCGCCTACTTTCTTCTGCCAGCGCTGGGCAACTTCATTTTTCGACGGAGCATAAAGCGGCGAAGCCTCCTCCGCGAACAGCGGCATGGGGTAATCCTTCAAATCGATCAATTCGACGTCAAAATCAGTTCGGCGCCTGGCGATCTCTTCGATCCATTGCGCGGCATGACCGCCGAAGCGATTGGGTCGGATGCTTCCGATCACGATGGCAAGCTTCGGTTTGCTCATAGCGATTCTCCCAGGGGCGCAGTAATTGCGCTTAACCCAAGATGGACGCGAAGCGGTGTGATCGGTAAGATGGAATAGTCTTAAAGGGCTATTCCGGATTATCGAATAATGATCACCCTAATGCATGGAGCAAGTCTCGCTGAAACGACAGCCTTTGTGGCCGTGGTCGAGCTGAAAAGCTTCACCAAGGCGGCCAAGCAGCTGGCTTTATCGCCGCCGCGCGTGAGCGAAATGGTCCGCAACCTCGAGGAACGGCTTGGGGTGCGCCTAGTCGAGCGGACGACACGATCAGTTGCCCCAACTGCAGCCGGCGAGCGTCTTCTGGCGCGGCTTCGGCCGGTCCTTGACGAGTATCAGTCTGCATTGGAATCGACGAATGAATTCCGCGGCAAGCCGGCCGGCATGTTGCGCGTCACGGCGCCGCCGCCAGCCGGCGATTTTTTTCTGGACTCGGCTATTCCGCGATTTCTCGCGCAATATCCTGAAATTTCTCTGGACTTGTCCTTCAACGAGGCGCTCACCGACATCGTCGCCGAGCGTTTCGATGCCGGCATTCGCATCGGCGAGCAAATCGAACGGGACATGATTGCGGTGCGCGTTACCGACGAACTGCCGATCGTCGTCGCTGGCTCGCCAGCTTATTTCGCGCAACGCGGCAAGCCCAAATCGCCGCACGACCTTGTCGCGCACGATTGCATCCGTATCCGATTTTCGAGTGGCACCTACTTGCCGTGGCGTTTTCGGGTCAAACGCCGCGATTTGGAAGTTCACGTCAAGGGACGATTGGTAGTTAATTCAGTGACGGTCGCACGCCGTGCCGCTGTCGAAGGCCTTGGGCTCGTACAGGGCCCGCCCATCTTCGTCGCAACGGATCTTGCCGAAGGCCGACTTGTGACCGTTCTCGACCAATGGGCCCCAACTCCGGCGACAGGATTTTTTCTTTATTATCCGAGCCGCCGTCAGATGCGGCCAGCGCTCAAGGCCTTGGTAGATTTTCTGCGTGATGAGCGTCCCGGCGCATCCCAGGAAGCCTCGCAATGAACCGACTTGGCAATGGATCACGGGCTTAATGGCCTCGGTGGTCCTGGACGAGCCGTCCCTAGGATTATCGCCCGCTGTCGTGAAGGAAGTTTTCCATCGCCCAATGTCCGCTTTGGGTCATTAGCGGACATTACTGCCGCATTTCCGAATGTCCGCTATACCCCCGAAAGCAGACATGCGAGCGGACAACCCGGGGCGTCTGCTTTGGCCATAAGCGGAAATGAACAGACGGGGGCCGTCAGTGTTTCGATCTTCACGAACGGC
>DATIPA010000235.1:0-1879 GCA_035472475.1 Xanthobacteraceae bacterium
GTATCGAAGATGGAGCGATGTTGTTGGAAGCGCATCGACGCCGCTGTGTTGCAGATGGTGACCTTGCCCAGCTTAATAGAACTGATCCGCTTTTTGGCTTGTGCAAAATCCTTCAGGGAAATTTCAGACCTCCTGACATAACCGATTTCCACGACTGAAATCACTAGCCTTTCGGCAGCCCGAGGTGCGGACCGATACATGTCCGGTTTTTCTGGTCTTCAAGACACACCCTCCTGAAACGACGAAGGTTTTGCGGCGGAGCTTGCGGACCCAAACTTGTCCGCTCTAGTCGGCGCATGAGCGCCCAACAAGCCTTGGCGCTGCCCTCGCCGGCGGCGTCGAATACCGTTGTGATCAATGCGCGCTGCAGCTTGCGGATCGAAGCGGGTCAGCGCGTGATCGTCGTAGGCGGACTGCCGGTGCATCACTATCGCGCCGAGGATGCGGTCGCCGAGGCCTATGCGATGGTGTTCTTGGTGGAGTCGGGCTTCGCCCAGCAAACGGACGTGGCGCGGGCGTTTGCCCGATCGGTGCGCACCGTGCGGCGGTACCAAGGGCGCTATGCGCAGGGCGGGATGGCGGCACTCGGTCGAGAAGAGGGTTGGCGTCGCGGTCGACGACGTATCTCCGGGAAACGTTTGCGCAGCATCGAGATGCTGAAAAGCCAGGGGATGAGCAACCGGGCGATCGCGCACCGGCTGGGGGTCAGCGAGAAGGCGATTCGCAAGCTGGTCGGACCTTTGAAGCCCGCCGAGAGCGCGCAGCTTGCGTTCGCCGGGATGACGACGGCAGCGGCGGGGCAGCCGCCGGCGGCTCGCGTGCCGTCTGCAAAGTCGACCGGCGATGATGCGGATCGCGCCACGCCATCGGCGAAGGACCGCGCAGGCGACGGCGATCCGATCACCACGCCTGCGGACGACGGTGAGCCGGTGCCGATGAGCCTCGACCGCGACGCGAGCGATCGGACCTTCGATCGGCAGCTCGCTCATTTGGGGTTGCTCGACGATGCCGCACCGCTCTTCCGCGAGGGGTCCTCGGTTCCCGGTGTCGGCGTCCTGTTCGCTCTCCCGTGTTTGGTCGAGAGCGGGCTGTTTCGGATCAGCCGCAAGCTCTACGGTGAAATCGGTCCGGCCTTCTATGGCCTGCGCACGACGTTGCTGACGTTCCTGCTCATGGCGCTGCTACGCATCAAGCGGCCCGAGCATCTCAAGGAACGAGACCCGGCTGCGTTCGGCAGACTCCTCGGGCTCGACCGAGCGCCGGAAGTGAAGACGCTGCGGCGCCGGCTCACCCGCCTCGCGGCGCATCATTGCGCCGAGCAGCTGGGCGCGGAGCTTGCGCGTCTGCGTGTCGATCAGCGCGGACATCTCATGGGGTTTTTGTACGTTGACGGCCATGTGCGCGCCTATCACGGCCAACGCGCCATCTCATCAAAGGCTTACGTGGCGCGCCGCCATCTGGCCATGTCCGCCAGCACCGACTACTGGATCAACGACCGCACTGGCGACCCGTTGCTCGTGATTACCGGGGAGGTCGACGCTGCGTTGACGAAGACCTTGCCCCGGCTGCTTCGCGAAGTGCGGGAGCTGGTCGGCGAGCGACGGGTCACCATCGTCTTCGACCGCGGCGGCTGGAGCCCGAAGTTGTTCGACACGATGATCAAGGACGGCTTCGACTTGCTGACCTATCGCAAGGGCCGGTGCCGTCGCATCAATGAGCGGCGGTTCATCCGGCGTCACGCCGAGCTCGACGGGTGCTGGGTGGACTATCTTCTGCACGACCAACCCGTGCGCTTCCTCAAAGGCAAGCTGCGCCTACGGCAAGTCACGCGTTTGTGCGACGACGGCCATCAGACGCAGGTAATCACGAGTCGATGCGA
>DATIPA010000236.1:0-7830 GCA_035472475.1 Xanthobacteraceae bacterium
ACGACAAGAACCGCTATACGCTCGTGTTCCTCGCCGGGCCCGAAGACGACCCGCTCGTCGCCGAAAGCGGGCGCAACGGCCGCGACGCGCCGCTCGTCGAGCTCACATACAACTGGGACACCGAGGACTACGGCGAGGCGCGCTATTTCGGCCATCTCGCCTATGAGGTCGACGACATTTATGAGTTATGCGAGAAGCTGATGGAGGCTGGCGTAACCATCAATCGTCCGCCGCGCGATGGCGTGATGGCGTTCGTGCGCTCGCCCGACAAGCACTCGATCGAGCTGCTGCAGAAAGGCGCCCCGCTGCCGCCCAAGGAGCCGTGGATCTCCATGCCCAACACCGGGAAATGGTGACCGCCATATCCGGTTTCGTTGCGCCCGCGGCTTCCTTGCCGCGGGGGAAAAACGGCTCTATATGTCGCCGCGCCTCAGCGCCCTTCGTCTAGCGGTCTAGGACGCCGCCCTTTCACGGCGGAAACACGGGTTCGATTCCCGTAGGGCGCGCCAGTGACATCAATCGGTTAGGTCGAGGGCGCGCGGACCGAGGGCATATCGGCTGACGATGGTGCGGTAGATCGCTAAAAGCCTGGGCGCTTTGGAGGGAGACATCGATGGGCTATTTTTTGACGGTTTTTATTCTGCTGATTGCCGCCGCTGGCGTTGGCTACGTGGCGGGCCACGGACCGAACCGCCCCGCTTCCGCAACGGCGGTCACTGCCAAACCGGTCAGCCCGCCGCCACCGGCTGCGCCCAAGGTCATACCGGCAAATCCCGTGACAGAGGTGCCGACACAGAGTTCGCAATGATGCTCGACCGCGCGCCCTTGTGACGGGGCGCGCCACCCGCGCGCGTAGCACGTGACCGGTCGCAGAACAGACGCCGTTACTTCACCCCTGCGATCGCCAGCAAAATCGAGAGCGACGCTACGACCACGACCAGCGCCGTTACGCTGGCGCCGAGTTGGCGCGGCGGCGATTGGCCGAGCGTTCGATTGAGCCCGATCGCGCTCGCGAGCCTCGCCAACACCAGCGCAACGCCCAGGATCTGCACCACCAGCGGTCGGGTACCGAGCATTTCCGCCAAAGCAATCACGATCAAAGCCAGCGGGGCCTGCTCGGCAAAATTGGCATGGGCGCGGATCGCCTGCGCAAGCTTCGCCACTCCGCCGTCACCGGCGTCGACCTTGCTGCCGACGCGGTTCACAATCACGTTGACGGTCAACCCCGCACCAAGCAAGCCGAGCAGCGCTGCGTAGAAAGCCGTAATGCTGGGGACTGTCATGTTCATTGCGAGACCTCCTCAAGGCGTTTCGTTTCGTCCTCGGAGGGCCTCGGCAGTAGTACCCTTTACCCCGCTCCGACCCGTCCGCGCATTAGGTCGAACGCGAGGTCGGCAGATCGACATTGTCGGGCCGACTGTTGCGTTTTTTTATTCGAGTTCGGCCAGTCGTTTCACAATCAGCCGCCGCTCCGGATCGAGCTTCGCAAGCACAAGCGCTTCCTGATAGGCAGCGCGCGCCTCCTCGCGGCGCCCCAGCCGATTGAGCAGATTGGCGCGCACCGACGGCAGCAGGTGATACCCGGCAAGATCGCCGCGCGCGGTCAGCGCGTCGATGAGATCGAGCGCCCGCGCCGGACCGTCGACCATCGACACTGCAGCCGCGTGGTTGAGTTCCACGACCGGCGATGGCTGCAGGCGCACCAGCACTTCGTAAAGCCCGACGATCTGCGGCCAGTCGGTGTCCTGGTGATGGCGCGCCCGCGCGTGCAGCGCCGAGATTGCGGCTTGCACGGTGTAGACGCTTGGGCGTTCGGGCGCGCGCAATGCGCGTTCGACCAGTGCCAGCCCGTCGGCGATCTGCGCCTGGTCCCACTGGCTGCGATCCTGGTCGTCGAGCAGAATGATGTCGCCATCCGCGGTCGCGCGCGCGGCGCGGCGTGCGTCGTGCAACAGCATGAGGGCAAGCAACCCGGCGATCGCCGAACGTCCTGGCAACAATTCCTCGAGCAGCCGGCCCAGGCGGATCGCTTCGCGCGCAAGGTCCTCGCGCATCAGCGCCGCGCCGGAGGTGCCGGCGTAGCCTTCGGAGAAAACCAGGTAGATGACGGCAAGCACGCCGTCGAGGCGCTCATCGAGCATGTCCGCAGACGGCGTTGCGTAAGGAATACCCGCGCCCCGGATCTTGCGTTTGGCGCGCACCAGACGCTGCGCCATCGTCTCTTCATTCACCAGAAAAGCGCGCGCCACCGCTTCGGTCGTAAGCCCACAGATCGCGCGCAACGTCAGCGCCACCCGGGTCTCCATGCTCAGCGCGGGATGACAGCACGTGAAGATCAGTCGCAGCATGTCGTCGCCGAATGCGTCCTCGTCCGCCGCCGGCGGGAGAGCCTGGCTGGCGACGATGGCCTCGGCCTCGATATAGCGGCGCTTGGCGCGCAACCGGATCTGGCGCCGGATGCGGTCGATCGCCTTGTTGCGCCCGACGTTGACGAGCCATGCGCGCGGGTTCGCCGGCAACGCGGTCCATTGTTCGAGCGCGGCCGCGAATGCGTCCTGCATGGCCTCTTCGGCGAGCTCGAAGTCGCCGACGAGGCGGATCAGCGTCGCCAAGACGCGACCCGCCTCGTCGCGGAAAATCCGTTCGATCTCGCCGTCGCGCATACGGTGCTCGCGCCGCGCCGATCCCAACCGGAGCGGCGCGGCCGTCATGAGTAGACCATGATCGGTCGCACCTCGATGGAACCGATCTTGGCCGACGGAACGCGGGCCGCGATCGACGTTGCCTCGTCCAGATCCTTCGCCTCGATCAGATAGTAGCCACCGAGCTGCTCGCGCGTCTCGGCAAATGGCCCATCGGTGGTCATGGTCTTGCCGTTGCGCACCCGCACGGTGGTTGCGTTCGAGGTTCGTTGCAGGGCGTCGCCAGCTTTGAAATTGCCCTTTTCGATGATCGATTGGGTGAAGGTGCGATAGGCGTCCATCATTTCCTTCATACCGGCTTCCCGCATTTTGTCGGCCTCGGCTTCATTCGCATAAATGAGCAGGAGGTATTGCATTGCTGGGCTCCTTCGATTGGTTAGCGTCACGACCGGCATTCAGTCGTTCGGGAGATGGCCGGATCGACAATCGGCGGCGCGCCGAAAAGGAAAATCTCGCCGCTTGAAGCAAAGCTCCTAAAGCACTGCCGTATCTTCAGAACCGAGACTAGCAAACTTCTGGGGGGGCCCGTAGGCTCGCCGGCCGACCCGTCGCGGTCAATTTTGGGGATCTCTCATGGCCGAGTACCAACTCCACTGTTTCGCGCAATCGGGCAATTCGTATCGCGCGGCCCTCATGCTCAATCTCATCGGCGCGAGTTGGAAACCCGTCTTCGTTGACTTCTTCGCAGGCGGGGTCCAGCGCACACCGGACTTTCGAAACAACGTCAACGAAATGGGCGAGGCCCCGGTGCTAGAGCACGGGGACAGAAAACTCAGCCAGTCGGGCGTGATCCTGACTTACCTCGCGGACCGCTCGGGCAAATTCCAGCCACAGGGCTTTGACGAACAGCTCGAGTGCTTGCGCTGGCTCCTGTTCGACAACCAGAAGGTCAACGGCTACCTCGGTCCCTACCGGTTCTTGAAAAACTTCGCGCCCAAACCGGATGCAGGCGGAATGGCGTTTCTCAAAGGGCGCATCGACAATGCGCTCGGTATTGTCGACAAACGTCTGGCCAAGGCGCCCTACGTGCTCGGCGAGCGGCCCACCATCGCCGATATCTCCCTGGTGGCTTACCTTTATTACCCGCCCGAGGAATTCGGCTTCGACATCGCCAAGGACTATCCGGCGATCGGCAGTTGGCTCGCGCGCATCAAAGCGTTGCCGAACTGGGCGCATCCCTACGACCTGATGCCGGGGCACCCGCTGCCTGCACGCTAGTGTCCCGATTCCGAAGTTTGCCAGACCTTGCAGCACGCTCGGCGCGAACTTCGGAATCAAAAGGACACTAGCAACTCCATAATTCTAGTGCCCCTTTGAACTCGAAGTTCGCACTCAGACTCGCGGCACAGTGTGTGTGCGAACTTCGGGTTCGGGGCACTAGCGCGCGTGATCGTGCCGATGCGCATGACCGTGGTCGCCACCGTGCGCATGATCATGATCGTCATGATCGTGGCGATGATGATGGTCGTGACCGGTATGAGCTGACGCGGTGTATGCCCCACCTTCCGGTTCGAACGGCGCTTCGATTGCCATGAGCTTGCCGCCAGCGGCCGTCAGCAGGGGCTCGAGCGCCGGATCACGCCGCAGCCGGATCCGGTTGGGCAGGATCTCCACCGGCACGTGACGGTCGCCGAGTATCCAGGCGAGCCGCGCCAGAACCGACACGTCGGCCCTCACCTCCACGAGCAGCTCGGCCTGCGCCACGATCTCAACAACGCTGTCGTCGTCGAGCAGCAATTGGTCGTCGGTTCGCAACACCACCGGCTCGGTGAAGTCGAATTCGACGCACGTGCCTTTTTCCCCGAACACAAAGCCGCGCGACATGCGGCGCTGCTCCGCGTTCAGGATCAACGTATCGGCACTTCGACCACGCGGCTCACCTTCGCGCAGCAGCTTTTTGACGCGAGGCATCGATCCCGACTGCCGCTCAATTCAACCGGGCCGGCCGTTCATCCGGCGGTTCCGGCGCGGGTCGCGCGACATGCGGACCCGGCGCGTCATCGGCTTCCGGTTGCGGCGCGTGCCCCAGATGCACCAGCGCGGCGCGCTGCAGATGACGATTATAGGAGATCCAGCTCAGCGGAAGACTGCCGAGGAACAGCAACGTCCCGACAGTGAGAACTTCCCAGGGATAGCTCAGCAGCAACGCAAAAAACGCAACCACCAGCACGAACACCGGCAGCACCATGTCGGGAGGGACGCGGGTGCCGACCTTTTTGCCGGAGAACACCGGAACACGCGACACCATCAGAAACGCGATCGCCAGCGTGTACAGCAGCGTCAGCACGGCCGGAAACCTAACTCCCGGGATGCCAAGAAACTCGACGTAGAGCGGCAGCAGTCCGATGATCGCGCCCGCCGGCGCCGGCACCCCGGTGAAGAAATTCGCGGTCCACGCGGGCCTGTTGGGATCGGTCAGCATCACGTTGAAGCGGGCGAGCCGCAGGCCGCCGCACAGCGCGAACAGCAGCGCCACGATCCAGCCGACGTTGCGAAAGTCGTGCAGGGTCCAGAAGTAGAGCATCAGCCCGGGTGCCACGCCGAAATTGACGAAGTCGGCGAGGCTGTCGAGCTCGGCACCGAACCGCGATGTGCCCTTGATCAGGCGCGCGAGGCGCCCGTCAATCCCGTCAAGGGTCGCGGCCAGAACGATGCATGCAACCGCCCAGTCGAGCTTGGCTTCGACCGCGAACCGCACCGCCGTGAGCCCCGCGCACAAGGCCAGCAGCGTGACGAGATTTGGGGCGAGCGTCCGGAACGGAATCGGCCGAAACCGGCGGCGGCGTGCGCCTGGAAGATCGGGTTCGAACGGCGGAAACATCCTACGCATGACCTGACTGACGTACGAGGCGCCCCGTCCCGGAAAAGTCGCCGCGGCGGCGCCCGGACCGCGGCGGACAAGTGTTGTAGCACCATCCAGCCGACATGCCTTCAACCAACCTGGTAGCTGGCTCCCTGCTGGGGGCCAAGCAGTTCCGCAAGCACTGTCTCGCCCGCGATGGCGGTCTGCCCCTCGCCGACCAGCGCCAGTGTTCCGGGCGGCAGATAGACGTCGGCCCGCGAGCCGAACCGGATCAAGCCGATGCGCTGTCCCGCACCCAAGGCCTGACCCTCGTTGACGAAGCGCACGATGCGCCGCGCAATCAGGCCGGCGATCTGCACCACGGCAACGCGGGTCCCGTCGGGCGTGGCGATGATCAGCGAATTGCGCTCGTTGTCCTCGCTCGCCTTGTCGAGGCTCGCGTTGAGGAACAAGCCCTCATGATACACGATCCGTTCGACCCGGCCGACAACCGGGCAGCGGTTTACGTGACAGTCGAATACGCTCATGAAGATCGAGATGCGAACGAGCGGCGCCGTCCCGAGCCCCAGATCCGGCGGCGGCACCGCCGTGGTAACCGAAACGACGCGGCCGTCGGCCGGTGCGACCACCACGCCCGGATAGATCGGCGTTACGCGCTGCGGGTCGCGAAAGAAATAGGCACACCAGAGCGTCGCGAGCGCCGCGAGCCATCCGGCCGGCGACCACAGCCAGAACAGGATCACGGTCGCGATCGCAAGCCCGCCAACGAACGGATAGCCTTCCGGATGCACCGGCGCGATTTGCGAACGGATCGAGGTGCTGATCGACATCGTGCAGCCTCTCCCCTACTCGGCCGGAATGTCCGCCAGCGGGATTTCGCGATCGGCCGGCGGCTCGGACTCGATCGCGGCGGCTTTATCAGAAACCGGAATGCCGTCGGATTCGCCGGCCTCCTCCTCGTCCACCGCCTCCAGGATCTCCCGCGCCTCTTCGGCCTCGCGCTGCCGGCTCCACATGCTGGCATAAAGCCCGCGCGCCGCCAGCAAGGCGGCATGCGTCCCGCGTTCCACGATCGCGCCGTGCTCAAGTACGATGATCTCGTCCGCGCCCACGATCGTCGACAACCGGTGCGCGATCACCAGGGTCGTACGGTTGCGCGAGACGCGCTCAAGCGCATCCTGAATTTCGCGCTCGGTGTGGCTGTCGAGCGCAGAGGTCGCTTCGTCGAGCACCAAGATCGGGGGCGCTTTGAGGATCGTCCGCGCGATCGCGACGCGCTGCTTCTCGCCGCCCGACAGCTTCAATCCGCGTTCCCCGACCTCGGTCTCGTAGCCCTTCGGGGTTGAACGAATGAACGTGTCGATTTGCGCCAGCGCCGCGGCGCGCTCGACCTCGGCGTCGCTCGCGTCCCAGCGGCCGTAGTGGATGTTGTAGCGCACCGTGTCGTTGAACAGCACCGTGTCCTGCGGAACCATCCCGACGCTCTCGCGCAGCGACGATTGCGTCACCTCGCGAATATCCTGGCCGTCGATCAGGATGCGGCCGCCGCCGACGTCGTAGAAGCGGAACAGCAGCCGCGAGATCGTCGATTTGCCGGCACCGGACGGCCCCACGATCGCCACTGTAGCGCCGGCCGGAACCTCGAAGCTCACGTTGTTGAGGATCGGACGCGCCGGCTCGTAGGCGAACGAGACGTTCTCGAACGTCACCGCGCCGGCGCTGACCGCCAGCGGCCGCGATCCCGGCTCGTCCTCGATCTCCGGCTCGCGGCCGAGAATGAGGAACATCTTTTCGATGTCGATCACCGCCTGCTTGATCTCGCGATAGACCATGCCCATGAAGTTCAGGGGCTGGTAGAGCTGGATCATCATGGCGTTGATCATGACGAAGTCGCCGACGGTGTTGCGCCCCTCTTGAATGCCCATCGCGCACATCACCATGCAGATCGCAAGCCCGATGGTGAAGATCGTCGCCTGCCCAGCATTGAGCACGGCGAGTGATACATAGGCCTCGACGCTCGCGTCTTCATAGCGCGCCATCGAGCGGTCATAGCGCTTCGCTTCGCGCTCCTCGGCCACAAAATATTTGACGGTCTCGTAGTTGAGCAGCGAGTCGATCGCCTTCACGTTGGCGTCGGTGTCGCTGTCGTTCATGCGCCGGCGGATGCCGATGCGCCACTCGGTGGCGAGATAGGTGTAGACCGTATAGCAGATCACCGTTGCGATGATGACCGCCACGTAGCGCCAATCGAACTGATAGAGCAGCACCACCACGATCATCGAGAGCTCGATGACCGTCGGCACGGCCTGCAAGAGCACCATGCGC
>DATIPA010000237.1:0-51222 GCA_035472475.1 Xanthobacteraceae bacterium
GCATTTTGCGTTTCGGCAAGCGCGCCAACGGAAAGGTGCGCCACACCCTGCACTACGCACCTAACATCGTGCGCGTGATCGTGCCGCCGCTCGCCGGCATGGACGGCGTCGGCGGCTGGCCCGAGATCACCTTCAGCTTCACACCGGTCGATGATGAAAATTGCCTCTGGGTTTTGACCAGCAAGGCGCGCGTGACCGGCAAGGACGCGGAGGTCTTTCGCGCAAAGCGCGCCGAACTCGATCGCAAGCGCGCCGAAGCGCCGCCAGTGCTCGACGTCGTGCACGACCTGTGGAGCGGCAAGCAGCATTTCGCGGACGTGCGCCATCCCGATCTCGCGGTCGTTCAGGACATCGCGGTGCAGGCGGGCCAGGGGCCGATCGAAGACCGCAGGCGCGAATTTCTCGGGCGTTCCGATGCCGCAATCGTCCTGTGGCGGCGGATACTCGCGCGCGAGCTGCGCCTGATCGCGGAGGGCAAGCCGGCGAAGCGCTGGACCACGCCGCCCGCTGACGTGGTGCCGATCGTGGGGATCTAGCAACAACAAATAAGAAAACCGCCGGCAGGTGCCGGCCCGGGAGGGTGTGATGGGAGGACTTTTCGCCAACCGCTGGCTGGTGGTAATCGCGTCTCTCTTGGGATTGTTAGTCGGCGCCGGCCCGGTCCTGATCTTCTCCTCCGGTGTCTTTCTCAGACCGGTCACCGCGGACCTCGGCATCACCAGGGGTGACCTGTCGGCGGGCGTTCTGTTGGCCACCTTTTTCACCGCATTGTCGTGCCCAATCGTCGGTTGGCTGCTCGATCGATACGGAACACGACGCGTGATGATTCCGGGCATAATTCTTTACGCTCTGGTGGTGGCGTGTTTCGGGTTCATGCAGACGACGCCCGCCTATCTCATTCCGTTAATCTTCGTCGCCGTAGGCTTTGTGGGCGGCGTCCAAACCCCGATCCCCTATGCAGCCGTGGTGGCACAATGGTTCGACCGTCAGCGCGGTCTGGCGCTTGGTATCGCGACGGCCGGTGTCGGGCTGGGGGTAGCGCTGCTGCCGCCGTTTCTGGCGTGGATGATCGACGGTTTCGGGTGGCGTCATGCCTATTTCGGCCTGGGAATCGCAGTGTTCGTGCTGGCATGGTTGCCGGTCGCGCTGTTCGTTCGCGAACCGCCGGGGCTGAGCCAGGCTGCGCGGCGTCAGGTCGGCGAGGACCTAACGGCGGCGCTGCCCGGAACGCTTGCAAATGCGGCGTTCAAACAATGGGAGTTCTGGGCGCTGAGCGTCGCGTTCTTTCTCGGCGTCATGGCGATCAACGGAACGCTCTACCACTTGGTGCCTCTGCTCATGGACCGCGGGGTTCCGCTCCAGCTTGCGTCGCGCGTGCTCTCCGGAGCCGGAATCGCGATTATTTTTGGCCGCATCATCGCTGGCTGGTGCCTCGACCGATTCTGGGGGCCGTATGTAGCGATCTGCTTCTTCATCTCTCCCATGGTCGGCATTGCGCTGCTCATCAGCGGCGCGACCGGGTTCGTCCCTCTCATCGGCGCGATCTTGTGCGGCGCCGGCATCGGCGCCGAGATCGACCTGATGGCGTTCTTCCTCAGCCGCTACTTCGGGCTGAAAGCCTACGGCAAGATCTACGGCGTCATGTTCGCGATCTTCAATATCGGAACCGGCGTCGGTCCCTGGCTGAGCGGACGCACGTTCGACGTGTTCCACGCCTACGGGCCGATCTTCATCGTGTACGAGGTGGCGCTGGCGATCACCTGCCTGTTGTTCGTGCGGCTCGGCCCGTATCCGTATCCGGCGCCAAAGCGCGAGGACATTCCGGCCGTGCAGCAAAAGGCGGCCGCATAGCTACGCGGCCTTCGCCTGTCCCATCGCCTCGGCCTCGCGGCGCGTCCGCACCGCGAGCGTGCCGGCGTCGATTGCAACGTCGCTCCAGCGCACCAAAGCGCCGGCCGCGATGTCGCTGGTAAGCCGTACGTTGTGGGCGAGACCGAGCGGCAGCGCCCGCTCGGCCAGACTGCGCGCCGCCGGAACGAGCCTGCCATAGACCATGTAGCCGCCCTCGCCGTCGAGCGTCTCTCCCGCCTTGAGCGCGCGCTTGGCAACGGTCGCGACATCGCCGCGCCAGGCGCGCGTCGCACCGGTTGGCTCCCTTCGCAACGCCGTATTGAGCACCGAGATCGAGAGCTCCAACCCGATCAGGTGGAACGGCTTATACATGGCGGCGTAGCGTCCGGTATCGTCGGTCGGCAACCCGTATTGCTTGAAGCAGGCAGCCGCGTAGTCGTTGGGCGCCTTCAGCACCACGTAGACGCCCCAGCGCAGGTCGCGGTGCACCGGCCGGCCGTCGCGCTCAAGTGATGAAACAACTTCGACCATGCCGTCGTGCTCGATCGCACCGCCAAGCGCGCGCGGGCGCAACACATGGGCGAGGTCATCGACCCCGCAGGGCGGAAACAGCAGACCGTCGGCCGGCACGTCGAGCGCGCATGCGTTGGCGATTGCCGCCATCTCGATTGCCGACTTGGTACCGTCAAGGAACGAGTTGAACATCTGCGGATTCATCCCAGCAGCCTTCGCATCGGCGGCGGTGAGCCCGTAGTGGGTCCAAACGTCGTCGGGCGTGACCGTGTGATAGAACGGCAGATATTTCGTGCCTTTGCCGGCTGCGGCGACCATAAAGCCAGCCGAGCGAGCCCAATCCACCATCTCGGCGACCAGCGCCGGCTGATCTCCATAGGCCATCGAATAGACGACGCCGCGTTCGCGTGCCTTTGCGGCCAGCAACCAGCCGCAGAGTGCATCGGCTTCGACATTGACCATCACGATATGTTTGCCGGCATCGATGGCGGCGAGTGAATGCGCAATTCCAGCTGCCGGATTGCCGGTTGCCTCGATCACGACCTCCGCTTCGCAGGCGTCAGTGCCACGGTCGGTGAAGCGCGTGCGCGCGATGCGGGCCGCATCCCAGCCGACCGTGCGACACGCAGCCCTGGCGCGATCGGGGTCAAGATCAGCGATAACCGCGACCTCGAGGCCCGCGATGGTCGGCACCTGCGACAGAAACATCGAGCCGAACTTGCCGGCGCCGATCAATCCCACGCGCACCGGTTTGCCGGCGGCGTCGCGGGCCGCGAGTTTGTCGGCAAGGCTCATGCGCTATTCCGCGGCGACGCGATGCGCGCGCGCATAGTCGAGTAGCGCGTCGTCGGCGACGGGGACGATCGGCGCAAAATCGCGATGCGCGATCCACTCCGGCCGCGTGAACTTGGTGATGTGGTTGGAGACCGCGCACAGCGTCAGATAGACAATCTTGCGGGGATAAGGCGTGATATTGGGCGGTGAGGCGTGCACCAGATTGCCATGGAACATCAGCACTGAACCTGGCTTGCCCGTCGGCGCCACAATGCCAACTCCGTCGGGTCCAGCCGCCTCAGCGGCCAGCCGTGTCACGGTTTCCTGATCGAGCGTCCACAGCGGGTAGGACGTGGTGGCCTTGTCGTGACCCGCGGTAAGAACGCCCTGCCGATGGCTTTTGGGGATCAGCAGCAGCGGCCCGTTGATCGGCATCACCTCGTCGAGAAAGACCGCAATGTTCATGGCGCGTGGTTGCGGCATGCCGTCATCGCGTGCCCAGGTGCCGTAGTCCTGATGCCACTGCCAAACATCGCCCTCGAACGCGGCCTTGGCGTTGAGCTTGAACTGATGAACGTACACGTCCTCGCCGAAATATTGCTGCAGTGGCTCAACCAGGCGCGGATGGTACGCCAACAGGCGAAAAACCTCGCTGAACGTGTGGGCGGCGAACGCGGTGCGTGGCGCGCCAGTCTTCTCGCGCCAGACCTCCCGCCGATCGCTTTTCAGGATGGCTTCGCCTTCCGCGCGCATCAGCGCGATTTCTTCCTCGGAGAAGCAGTTGGGCATGAACACATAGCCCAGCCCATCGAACGCGGCGAGCTGCTGGGCGTTGAGTTTCATGGGGTTCCTCCCCGGACAAAGCTTATGGGACGGCTTGAGCGCCGGCGGATGCTATCCTACCGCCGGATCACGGAATTTCATACACCGTGGTTTCGTCGGCGATCCCGCGCAGCGCTGCCTGTTGAACGGTCGGGGTGAGGCCGTTGGTCGCCAGGATTTTCGAGGACTTCGCATCCTCGACCACCGGCTTGGTGGCGAAGATCGCGCGCGACTTGGCGAGACCCTGGACCCGCGCCGCCATATTGACGGTCTGGCCGAAATAATCCTGGCGGTCATTGAGCGTCACCGCCAGGCAAGGACCCTCGTGAATGCCGATCTTGAGCAACAAGTCCTCGCTGCCGCGATCCTTGTTGATCCCGACCATCGCGTCGCGCATGCGCAGCGCAGCGGTGAGCGCGCGGTCGGGGGTCGGAAACGTCGCCATCACGGCATCGCCGATGGTCTTGACCACGGCGCCGGCTTCCGCCGAAACGATGTCGTGCAGGACGTGGAAGTGCTGGCGCACCAGATCGAAGGCGACGAGATCGCCGACCCGCTCGTAGAGCTGGGTCGAACCCTTGAGGTCGGTAAACAGGAAGGTGAGGCTGGTGATCTTGAGGCGCTGATCGGCGTCGAGCGTGTCGGTGCGGTAGATGTCGCGGAAGGTCTGGTTGGTCAGCAGACGCTTTGCGGTCAGGAACGACCTGCGCTTGCCTAACAGGTCGTGCAGCGTGTGACCGGCGACCCACAGACCGGGCAGCACGCGGCGATCGGTCTTGTTCTCGAGCGAAAGCCGCAGCGGTCCGGGGCGCATTTCCACCGTCCCGGTCGGGGCCTTCACGTTGTTGAAGACGAGCGCCAGCTGCTGACGCTCGCGCGTTGGCTCGCCCTTCACGTCGATAAACTGCGTGCCGTGCGTGACCGGATCGAACACGATCACGAATTCGGCCGGCAGCTGCACCGACAGCAGCGCCTTTTCGCCGGGCGGGAGCTCGATCGATTCGATGGTGATCTCTTCGATCAGCGCTTCCAGTCCCTCCTCCGGCAGGTCCAACCCTGAGCCCCAGAAAATCTGTCGGAAGTATTCGACCGGCGCGAGCGTGTCAGGACTGTGGGCCGCGATATGACGCACACGCGGAGTGACCGTGAACGTCACCTCGACCATCTCGTCCAAGGTCGGCTCATAGGCGGACGCGCACAGCGCACAATCGTATTTGTCGCGATCAAAGGTCTTGAGCGTCGTACTGGCGTCGAGCACGCCGCCGCAGCCCGGACAGAGCATGTTCCACGAGAGGTCGAAAATCCCGAGCCGGGCCGCATGCAGGAATGCGGCGATGGCGCGCTCCTCGTCGATATTGGCCCGTTTGGCGAAATCGAGCACGTTGATCCGGCAAAGGGCACGGTCGGGCCCCTCGCGCACGAGCGTCTCAATGGCTGCGACCGCATCGGGGTCGGCCGATTGCCGTAGAACGGAGAATAGGGATTCGGACTCGCTCACCGCTGTAATGTAGGACAAAACCGCCCCGGCGGAAGGCTCGCCGAATGCGCGAACATCCCGGTTGGGATCACATTTTGGTAAGTCCCGATCTTAACCCGGTACGCTGATTGCAAACCGACTCCACTGTGGCATGCCTTGCCGAAGGGCGTGCCGGGTGGCCTGCCTTTTCCGCATGGCTCAACGGTGCTACCGTCTCGGCATCTTACCGACGGCGCATGCTCCAACCAAGCGCCCGGAGATTCGGGATGGAATTGCTCAGCTACGCGGATGCCCCGCGCACGCACGATCCGGTCCGCGTTCATATTCAGCGCTTGATCGAGGTTGTTGGTACGCCGCGCTTTGAATCCGAATTCGTCAAGGCGATGAGCGAGGCGACCCGGTCGGAGCACGTCACCGCCTACGCGTTCTCTCCGCATGCGCCGCCTCGCCTGCTGTTCGCGGGCAGCAACGGGACGTTACCGGCCGCGAAAATGCGTGCCGTGAAGTATCTGGCGCAGTACTGGCGGCAAGATCCAGCCAGCCTGTTTGAAGACGCGCGCAAAAGCGAGGCGATGGCCTTGCGGACCCTGCCTCAGGATATCGACGACAGCCTCTATCGGCAGGATTGCTACACCTCGCTGCGCATCACCGATCGGTTCACGCTGATGCAGCGCTACGGCGAGCATACCTATCGGGTCAACCTCTATCGCAGCGGACGCGGCGGACGGTTCGCGCAGTCGGACGTCGACCACATTATGAGTTCGGCCGACCTGCTGGTCGCTCTGCTCATCAAGCATGGTGCGACCAACCCGTTCAACGGACAGAAGCCGGCCCCGCAATTGTTTCAGGACCGGCTGCGGTTGATCGAACCCAATATGCCGACCCGGGAGGCGGAAGTGTGCGCCGCCATCATGTCGGGCATGACCTCCGAGGCCATCGCGCTGCACCTCGGCATCAGCGTCAACACCGTGCTCACCTATCGCAAGCGCGCCTATGGGCGCTTGAGGATTTCCTGCCAGAACGAATTGCTGCGACTAATCTTGAACTGACCTGCACAAGCAGTGGGGAGTCGTTGATGCACAAACTGTTGGTTCTCTATCCCAAAGGACAGGATGAGCAGAAGTTTCGCCCTTACTACGAGCGCGAGCACGCGTCGCTAGTAGCGAAACTCCCGGGCCTGAAAGCGTCCCGGTATAGCTTCGCGATCGGCGGGGCGCCCGGCGAGACAGCACCGTATTATTGCATCTTCGAGGCAGAATTCGCCGACGAGGCCGCGATGGGCGCCGCCCTGCAATCGCCGCAGGGACAGGCGGTGGTCGCAGACATTCCCAACTACGTGACGATCCCGCCGACGATCGTGCACTACGACCTCTAGGGTTGATCGCGGTTGCCGGCTATTCGTGTTTGACGTTGGCGGCCTTCACGATCTGGCCGAGCCGCGCGATGTCGCTCTTGATCATGGCGCGAAACTCATCGGGCGTGTTGGTGGTCACGTACAGCCCAAGATCGGCCAACCGCTTCACGACGTCGGGATCATTGATGGCTGTGTTCACCCGCGCGTGAATGCTGTTGACGATGTCGGGCGGCGTGCGCGGCGGGGCCACGAGACCGAACCAGATGTCGAGGAAAACCGACGGGTACCCGAGCTCCGTCATAGTCGGGACATCGGGCATTTCCTTCAGGCGCTCCTTCGACGTAACGGCAAGCACACGGACGCTGCCCGCATCGAGATAGTGCCTCACAGAGCCGAGGCTCGCGTAGATGAAGTCGACGCGGCCAGATGCAACATCCGGCATCGCTTGGCCGGCACCTTTGTAGGGCGCATGCGTCATCGACACGCCGAGCGCGTTCGCCAGCATCGTCCCGAGCAGGTGCCCGCCCGAGCCGATTCCGGATGAGGCGTAGTTGAGCCCGCCGGGCTTGGTCTTTGCCAGCCCGAACAGGTCCGAAGCGGACTGGGCCGGCAGGCTTGTCGGCACCGCCAACAAGCTTGGGAAGCTCCACGTCTCCATGATCGGGGTGAAGTCATTGACCGGGTCGTAGGGCAGATCAGGGATGAGGGTGACGTTGATGGCGAACGCAGCCGCGTCGGCCTGCAGGATCGTGTAGCCGTCGGGGGGCGAGTGGCGCACGACCTGAGCGGCGACCACCCCGCCGCCGCCGGGGCGGTTTTCGATCACGACTGACGGCCAGCCGCGCGCCATCAGTTTCTGCCCCACGATTCGGAGCGCGATTTCGGAACCTCCGCCGGGCGTAAACGCGGATACGAACTTGACCGGCTTGTTCGGATAGGTCTGTGCGTGCGCCGGGAGCCAAAGCACCGCGCATGCGGTCAGCGCCGTCAATAGTCTCGTCATCACGGTCTCCAAGGCGTCCGCGTTGCCTCCTTTGTGAACGGGCGCAGACCTAAGCGCAATCAACTCACAAACCGGTAGCGAAATCGAGTGCCGTCGACCTCGATCCGTCCCGCGGTCGGATGCGGGAAATGCACCGGCAAAACCAGGGAAGGGCTGCCAGCGTGGTGCGTCAGAAACTGACGGCGAGACTTCGCCGCCTGCAGCGGATCGCTGCAAAAGCCGGTCGACCAGTCCGGCTCGCGGCACTGCAGCGCGTGGTGCATCAGGTCGCCGACCACAATCGCCTCCTGGCCCTTGGAGCGGATGTGCACGCAGCAATGGTAGGGCGTATGGCCCGGGGTCAGCGACAGAAACAGCGTGTCGTCGAGGCTGTAGCTCTCGTCGATCAGCAGCGCCTGGCCTGCCTCGACCACCGGTTCGCAATTCATCGTCCACACGCCGGCTTGGCCACCCGGCGTTTTGCCGCTGCGCGCCTGTTCTTCCCAGTAGGCGTACTCGCGCCGATGGAAAATGTACTTCGCGTTTGGAAACGTCGGTACCCAGCGTCCATTGACAAGTTTGGTGTTCCAGCCGGTGTGGTCGATGTGCAGGTGCGTACAAAACACGTAATCGATGTCCGTCAGCCTGAGGCCGAGCGCCTTGAAGCCGTCGATCCATGCGGCTTTCGGAAAATCCCAGGGCGGCCCATAGCCCTTGTCCTCACCCGTGCATGTGTCGACCAGGATGGTATGGCTCGGTGTGCGCACCACGAAGGTCTGATACGGCATCACCAGCTTGCCCGACGCAGGATCCCACAGGAACGATTCCATCTCGGCGAGATGCTTGCGCGCAAGCGCCAGATCACAGGTCGGGAACAGGTTCTCGGGCAGCCGCCAGGGCCCATCCCGTTCGATAATGGTGGCAATTGTTACGTCGCCGATTTGAAGCTTATGCATGTCATCGCACCCTGCGGGCTCCCTAAAAGCATATTGTTGGATCGCGCTTGCTCGCATTCGATAGGCGGAACGACGTCAAGTCAATCGAGCGACCGTTAGCGCCGACCGGACACCGGCATTGCATGACAACAATGCACGGAACGTGGATACTGCAACAGCATTGGCGATTGCCCAGCCGCAGCCGGCAATCCATCATCGCTTCAAACACGCGGCTTTTGCTAGCGCTCAACCGGGAGGACGCGCCGCCTTATGAATGACGTAACGCACAGCGGCGGCACCGTGACGGTTGCCGGCATTGACCTCGAGCTGTTCGAGCGCGGCACCGGAACACCAATCCTGTTCCTGCATGGCGCTGGCGGCGTGCGGCCCGACGATCCGTTCATTGGCCTGCTGGCGCAGCGACACCGCGTCATCGCGCCATCGCATCCGGGATTCGGCAAGTCGGCACTGCCCGACTGGCTCGACAGCGCCGACGATATCGCTCACGTCCACCTCGAGTTGCTGGATCGGCTGGGGCTGCGGCAGGTCGATCTCATCGGCACGTCGATCGGCGGTTGGATCGCAGCCGAAATGGCCAGCAAAGTGCCCGAGCGGTTTCCACACCTGGTGCTGATCGGACCGGTCGGCGTGAAGACCGGCTCGGTCGACCGGCTCGACGTTCCCGACATGTTTGCGATGGCGCAGGACAAGCTGCAGCGCCTGCTCTACCACGACCCGGAGAAATTCCGGCCCGATGTGAAAGTGCTGAGCGACGAGCAGATTGCCATCATGGCACGCAACCGCGAAACGCTCGCGTTGATCGCGTGGGAACCTTACATGCACAATCCCAAGCTCAAGCACCGGCTGCACCGGGTGAGCGCGCCGACGCTGTTCCTGCGCGGCGACAGCGACGGCCTCGTGTCGGCCGATTATCTCGAGCGCTACGCCCGCCTCATTCCGAACGCCCGTATCGCCACGATCGTAGAAGCCGGCCACGCCCCGCAGCTCGAACAAGCGCAGGCGACGGCCACGAAAGTGTTGGAGTTCCTAGCGCCGCCGATTTGACGTTCCTACGACGCTCGCGGCAAGCTCGTATAGGAACGTCAAATCGAAAAGCGGCTCTAGAATCATAGATTTGCTAGTGCCCCTTTGCTTCCGAAGTTCGTGTCAGAGGGTGTCGCGACGTATCACGAACTTCGGAAGCGGGGCACTAGGAGCGACGCGATGAAAGCTTGGCATTTCAGCGAGAACGCCTACCCGTATCTGCCGCCGGAGCAGGAATACGAATCGATCCGGGTGACGCTGCCCAACCGCAACTACGATCCCAAGCTCGGTGCCGAGCTCTACGATCGCTTCCTCGATGAATGGTGCATCGCCGAGGATGAAGGCGTGGAGATCATGCTCAACGAGCATCACCAGACCGCCACCTGCGTCGATCCGGCGGCACCAATCGTGCTAGGCGCGCTCGCGCGGCTGACCAAAAAGGCGCGGTTGCTGATTCTCGGAAACCCGGTGGCCAACCGCCGTCAGCCGGTGCGCGTTGCCGAAGAAATGGCGATGGTCGACGTGCTCTCAAAGGGCCGGCTCGAATGCGGCTTTGTGCGTGGCGTGCCGTACGAGGTGCTGCCGGCCAACAGCAACCCGGTGCGTATGAATGAGCGCCAGTGGGAGGCGATGGACCTGATCGTGAAAGCCTGGACGCATCACGACGGACCGTTCAGCCACGAAGGCCGCTTCTTCCATCATCGCAACGTCAACATCTGGCCGCGCTGTTATCAGCAGCCGCACCCGCCGATCTGGGTAAGCACCACAAGCCCGGGAGGCGCCAAGCGAGTCGGCGCGCGCGGCTACATCCAGGCGACGTTCTTGACCGGCTACAGAGAGACGGCAGCGATCTACAACGCTTATCGGACCGGCTGGCGGGAAGCAGGCCGCGGCCCGGATATCCCGGTCAACCGCCTGGCCTATGCGTGCCTTCTTTATGCGGGCGACACCGAGCAACAAGCCCGCGCCGGGGCGGAGAAGCTCCTCTGGTACATGACCTCCAACAAGGTGCCGCCACACTTCCAATATCCGCCCGGCTACCTGCCGCCCGCCGCCCAAGTGAACCTCATCCGCGGCGCCACCCTCGATCAGCATGCGGCCAACCGTGGCAACGCCACGGTCGACAGGGCGATCGAGGCCGGAATCATGTTTGCCGGCACGCCCGATCAGGTCTACCGGCAGATCAAAAAGTTCTACGACCACGTCGGCGGCTTTGGCCACCTGCTGATCATGGGCCAGGCCGGCTTCCTTGAGCACGACGAAACCGTCGCGGGCATCCGCTGTTTTGCCCGCAACGTCTACCCGCGCCTGAAGGAAGAGTTTTCCGATCTGACGATCTCGGGGCCGGAAAAGGAGCGGGTGGTGGCGTAGCGCCTGACGAGCTATTTGCCAGATTTGCGCTCGATAGCCCGCCGCCGGCGCCGCCGAACACTGCGTTGGCTGGGGCAAGATCGTGCGGCAGGCCGGGCTCGCGGGCAGCGAGTAGAGATCGGCAGCTAGCCCGTCCTCAGCGGTGCCGGCCTGACACAGGTTTGCTCGCTGGCTGATCTTTCGATTGATCGGCAGCGGAAGCCACCGGCGGAGTCTCGCCGCCGTCGAGGAACGCAACTTGCGCCCCTTTCGAGACCATGCCGGCGAGTTCGAGAGCGTCCCAGTTCGTCAGACGGACGCAGCCGTGCGAATAGGACTTGCTCACCTTGGAGGCGTCCGGCGTGCCATGAATGCCGTAGCTCGGCGCGGATAGACCGATCCAGACCAATCCGACCGGGTTGTTCGGACCAGGCTTGATCTCGAACGGCGTTTTCGAGCTCACACCCTTGAAGGCGAACTTCGGATCGTACCGATAGACCGGATTGCGCTCGATGTCGGTCACCTTGAAGGTGCCGCTCGGCGCCGGCTTCTCTTCGCTGCCGATCGAGGCGGGGAAAAACGCGAGCAACTGACCGTTCTTCCCGAATGCCCGCAGGGTCTTTTGAGCCTTGTCGATTTCGATCTTGGTGACTTTCTCGTCCGTCGGTTTGCCGCCCACGTTCGGCACCAGGATAACGGTACCCGCCTTGTCCAACGGCTTTCCGGGGTTGAGGGCCTTCAACACGTCTTCGCTGACGTGGAAGCGCTCTGCCAGTTCTTCGGTCGGGCCGGTGTAGCCCATCGCGGGGAGGTCCTTCATGTCCTCCATCTTGGCAGGACGTTTCTTGAGGAACGGGCCTTTCTCGTCTTCGGTCGTAATCGTGTATTGCTTGATCGCGGGGTCGTTGGAGGTCGCGGCAAGCTTCGACCAGGTGTTGGCGTCGAGCTTGGAGTCATTGGGAAGGCCCTGGGCGACCTTGAACGCGGCAAGCGCCTTCTGGAAATTTTCACCGGTTCGACCGTCGATCTCGCCCGGCGAGAACCGCGCCCGGTCGAGCAGGATCTGCGCCTTGATCAGCAGCGGATCGGGGCCATTGACCTTTTTGCCGGGCTTGTTACCGACTTCGGCCGTGTTGACGGCGTTCGCGTCGAGCGCGAGCGCATCGGTCACGACGGGCAGGGAGAATGCGAGAGCAATGACGATCAAGAACCGGCGCAACATCGGCTCCCTCCAAGCTTTCTCCACCCGCCCCGATAAGAGCATGGGCGTTCGGCAGGGTCTACTAATGCTTTGAAGATCGGATGACGCCGACGAACTGCCGCCCACGGGAGAGACATTGATGGATTTGGGTTTGGCCGGACGACGGGTGCTGATCACTGGCGGATCGCAGGGCATCGGCTACGCGGTCGCGAAAGGTTTTCTGGATGAAGGCTGTCACGTCGTAATTGCCGCCCGCGACCAGGCTCGGCTCGATCACGCGGTTGCGACGCTCTCGGAGCGAGGCGCGGGACGCATCGAGGCGAAGTCGATCGATCTCGCGCAGCGCGGCGCCGCCGAGGCGCTGGCCGAGGCCTATCCGCAAACCGATATCCTGGTGAACAATGCCGGCGCGGTGCCGATCGGGGATATTTTCGAGATCGACGAGGCGCGCTGGCGCGCCGCCTGGGACCTCAAGGTGTTCGGGTTCGTCAACCTGACCCGCGCCATGTATGCGCACATGCGCGGGAATCCGCCGAAGGCGATCGTCAATATTCTCGGCACTGGCGCCGACAAGCCGCAGTGGCGTTACGCCTGCGGCACGCCGGCCAATATCGCGCTGCTCGGCCTGACCAAGGCGCTCGGCGGCCGCAGCATCGACGATGGCATCCGAGTGGTCGCCGTCAGTCCGGGTGCGGTCGAGACCGAGCGCTGGCGCGCGATCCACATGCAGCGCGCGCGCGAAAAATTTGGCGATGAATCCCGCTGGCGCGAAGCTTTGGTCGATCAACCGCAGAACCGTGCCGCGCGCGTGGAGGAGGTCGCCAATGTGGTTGTGTTCCTGGCATCGGACCGCGCCAGCTGGGTATGCGGCGAAGCCGTCACGGTCGACGGCGGCCGGCTTTATCGTGAACAATGGTTTTGAAGGATCGAGCATGCTCACGAAAATCCTGCGCCCAGTTTGTTTCCCAGCGCTTGCGACCGCGCTGCTGTCAATGCCTGCGATGTCACAGCCCTATCCCAACAAACCGATCCACGTCATCGTGCCGGTGACTGCCGGCGGGCTCACCGACGTGATCGCGCGCCGGATTGCCGCCGATGCATCGGCGCGCATGGGGCAGCCGTGGATCATGGAAAACAAGCCCGGCGCGAACTTCATTCCGGCCGCGGAAACCTGCCGGCACGCCAAGGCCGACGGCTATACGCTCTGCGTATTCACGACCTCGACCCTGACGTTCAATCCGTTTCTGATCGACAATTTGCCGTTCGACCCCGCGCGCGACTTCAAGCCGATCATCAATCTCGGGATGTTCATCGGCGGGCTGATTGCCTCGCCGAAGCTTGCGGTCAAGAACATCGAGGAGCTGCGCGCGCTGACCGTCGCCAAGTCCGGCACGTTCAACTTCGGGACCTACGGCCCAGCGAGCAGCGCCAACGTGTTCCGCCACTACCTCGCCGAGCGCTGGAAGACCGAGATAGTCGATGTAGCCTACAAAGGGTCGAATGAGCTGATCACCGCGCTTGTTGGCGGTGAAATCCAGATGACCTGGACCGCGCTCGGCAGCTGGGCCGACAATCCCAACGGTGCCAAGGGCCGCATCATGGCGGTCGATGGGGCCAAGCGATGGCCCAAGCTGCCCGACGTCCCGACCTACCCGGAGGCCGGGCTCGGCAACTACCCGATCGATACCTGGATGGCGCTGTTCGCGCCCGCCGGCGTGCCGGATGCGATCGTGTCCCAGGTCAATGCCGCGGTCGGCGAGGTGATCAAGACACCGAAGCTGACGGAATTTCTGGTTGATCAGCTGATCGAGCCGGCGGTGACGAGCCCGCAGGAATTCGCCGCCTACGTGGCTCGCGAGCGCGAAGAGACCGGCGCGCTGCTGCGCAAGTTCAACATTCCCAAAATTCAGTAGGTCGACAAAGCGGATCTATGGCACTTTCTCGAACACCAAACGGTGGCGCGCTGGTTTCCCGGTCATCGGGTTGACGATCTCGGCTGAGATCATCAACCGGTTTCCCTCAAGCTTGAATGTGCGGATCTGACGGGTTCCGGTCCAGGACTCGTTCCAGCTCACGTCGAGATCGAAAAACACCCGATCGCCGTCGACCCCAAACGCGCCCGTATAGGCGATCAGGCTCCGGTAGAGCGCCTCCGCCTCGGCGGCGGTAGGACGCGGGCCGGCGGGCCTCTGCCGCGATGAATCGACCGTGAGGTTGAACATCCGGCCGTCTCGCGCAAAATGGATGTAACCGTTGGGCGACTTGCTGAGCCCGGGGCGCTCTTCCCCGGTCTCGATATCAACGTAAGTGCCGGAGAGCTGCTTCCAGGTGCCGAACAGGACGTCCGGCACCGCCGAGAGGCCGTTTGCCATGGTGGTGCCTTGCAATGTGCGCGCCGATACATCAATCCAATACGCGAGATCGTCAAGGCAGCATCGTTTCATGCATCCCTTAGCGCTGCTTCAGGTTCTGATCCTGGTGACGGTGGCGAATGCGACGCCGGTCGTTGCTAAGCGCATCTTCGGAGATCGGCTGGCGTATCCGGTTGATGGCAACCTCACGCTGCCTGACGGACGTCCGCTGTTTGGGCCGTCGAAGACCGCTCGGGGACTTCTGCTCGCGCTCGTCATCACTACCGCCGCCGCACCGCTCGTCGGGCTCGATCCAACAATCGGTCTCCTGGTCGGCGCGACCGCCATGGCGGGCGACCTGACGTCGAGTTTTCTCAAACGCCGGTCCGGGTTTGCGCCGAGCAGCCGCGCCACCGGTCTCGACCAGATCCCGGAAGTCCTGTTTCCGCTCCTTGCCTGCTGGTCAGCTCTCGGGTTGAACGCACTCGACATAGCGGCGGGAGTTGCGATCTTTCTGATCGGCGAAATCCTGATCTCCCGCGTGCTGTTCCGGTTGCGCCTGCGCGACCGGCCATACTAGGCGTGGATGGTTGGGGGACGGTGTTCGGTCGCGGCGCTCAGAGCCGGCGCAGCGCTTCGGCCGGAAGCATGCGCACGGCTCGCCAAGCCGGAAACAGCGCCCCCAGCACGCAGAGCACAAAGGCCGCCATCAGCACCAAGGCGATAAGACGAACGCTCGGCCTGAACGACACCAGATGGCCGATCGCCGGAATGTACGGGAAGGCCAGCGCCGCAAGGAAGCTCAGCGCCAGTCCGAGCACGCAGCCGATGACGCACATGAGAATTCCTTCGACCACGATCGAGGCCATGATGCGCTCTTGGCTCCAGCCGATTGCCGTGAAGATGCCGATCTCGCGCGTGCGCTCCTGGGTGGCCATGACCAGCGCGTTGAGCACGTAGATCGCACCCATGATGATCGCGATGATCGAAATCGCCAGTGATACCGCGTCGAGGATTGCAAAATTGCGATCTTGATCCAGCATCTCATTGGCGGTCGACGCGGACAGGTCCCCGAGCAATTCGATGGCGTTCTTGACGTGCTTGAGCTCGACCGGGGCGGCGCTGCGTTCCACGTTGAGGTGGACCATCGTGACCTGCTCCGGCCGGTGGCTTATTTTCTGCAGGTCGGCCAATGGAAGCAGCGCCACGCCTCGATTGACCGCGGTCGTGTAATTGGCAATGCCGATGATCTTGAACTTCTGGCCGAGGATCACGACGTCGTCGCCGAGCTTTTTGCCGAGCGCGGCCGCGGCGGCATCGCCCAGCACCGCAACGTTGTGCTCGCCGGCAGCCGGCACGCGCCCTTCGCGCAAGGGAACCTTCTTCCAAAGGTAACTGGTGTCGGCCCATCCCTGAGCCAGCACGCTCTTGTCATCGGCGCTCGGCGCAAACATGAAGAGTTCGCCCGATGCGCGCGCCACGCCCGGAAGTCCTGCAACGCGTTCGATCGTCTTGTCGGGAATGAAACCTCCGAAGATATCCGAGGCACCTTTCTGCATCACGACCAGGTCGTCACCCATCTCGTTGATGCCTTCGCGCATGCCGTCCTGAATGCTGTGCGAGAGCGACATCAACGCAAGCGCGCTGCCGACGGCGAGCCCGATGCCAAGGATCGACAGGCACGTCCGAACCGGCCTGCGTCCGAGATTGCGCCGCGCGAGCCCCGCAAGATTCATGACGCGGCCTCGCCGACGATCGACGGCGCAACCATCGCGCTGTCGACGGTTTCGACAATCCGTCCGTCCTTGATACGGACTATCCTGTTGCACCGTGCCGCAAGCGCCTCGTCGTGGGTCACGAGCACGATCGTGACGTTGGCATCCGCATGCAGCTTGAACAGCAAATCCGCGACCAGAAGCGCATTGGTGCTGTCGAGATTCCCAGTGGGTTCATCGGCGAGCAACATCCGCGGCTCGTTCGCGATGGCGCGCGCGATCGCCACCCGCTGCCGCTCGCCGCCCGAGAGGGTCGTCACCGGATTGTGCATGCGAGCTTCGAGCCCAACGCGCCCGAGCAGGATGGCGGCACGCGTCTGACGGCGCACCGTCGATAGGCCGCACCCGAACAGCGCGAGTTCGACGTTCTCGAGCGCCGTCAGGGTGGGAATTAGATTGAACTCCTGAAACACGATGCCGATCTGCGTTCGGCGCAGCTTCGCCCAGTCCGCCTGCCTGCGCACCGGTTCGCCCTCCCAGCGCACGCTTCCGGAGCTCGGATAGTCGATTCCGCACAAAAGGTTGACGAGACTGCTCTTGCCGCTGCCGCTGGCACCGACAATCGCGACGGAGTCGCCGGCCTGGATTTCGAGCTCGACATCCGTCAGCGCGGCGATGGCGCCGTCATCATAAAGGCGGCTGACGGTACGGAGCGCGATCAGCGGCGCACCATCCGAGGACTTTTCGGAACTGGCGATTGCTTCGGTCTCCTGCAGCATACCGCCCTGTCCTCATCGCATTTGCGGTGCACCATGAAGGCCCAGCAACGATCCAATGGTCCGCAACGACATCGGCCAGCAAGGATCGCCACAGTATAAGCCACCGAAATTCCCAGACTGAACCTCGTTTCAGTTGAAGGTTAACGCTGACGCCGACCGCTACTGTTTGTAACAGCACAGTTTGTAACAGCACTATCCTGTGCGCTTTGCGATGAATAGTCGCGGTAGATTTACACCGCGGCGCATTCTCGATATAAATTTCAACTACCGACCGCGGCAAGGCGACACGCGGTCGGAGACGCGCGCCGTCAACTGAACCGCTAAGATCGTCGGTCCGCGCGCCGCACGGGGCATCTTTCGTTGATGGGAGCGCTCGAAAGCGTTGCCATCCCGCGTACGCGTTGAGCCTCCCTGGAACTGTCGCCCCGAAAATGCGGGAGGTGCGTCGCGTGGATGAATTCGTAGAATTGGCAAATTGGTTCGGCTGGCAAGCGCCGCACGTCCCGTTGGTCGTGGACAGTCTCCCAAGCCCCACGTTCAAGCTCAAAGATCAGCCGCGCGTCTCATTCAGCACCAACAACTATCTCGGCATCTCGACGAGCCCGCGGGCGAAAGCGGCCGCCGTCCGTGGCGTCGAGCTCTACGGGGTCGGCAACAGCGATTCGCGGCTACTCGGCGGCAATCTCGGGCTCTACGGCGACCTCGAGCGTAAGATCGCGCGCTCCAACGGCAAGAGCCACGCGATCCTGTTTGCGACCGGATATCTGACCAACCTCGGCGCCCTGTCGACGCTGCCGCGCGCCCCCCAGATCGCCCGCGCTGTCGGCTTCACGCCGAGCCGCGAGTACTCGTACGCCTACTTCAGCGACGAATATAACCACATCAGCATTCGCGAAGGCATGGCGTTGTCCGGCGCCCGGCGATACAGCTATCGTCATCGCGATCTCGATCATCTCGAGAAGCTGCTGCGCCAATCAAGCGACACATCCAAGATCATCGTGACCGACGGCGTGTTCAGCCAGGACGGCGACATTGCACCGATCCCCGAGCTGTTGCGTCTGGCGGAGCGGTGGGACGCGCTCCTTTATGTTGACGACTGCCACGGCGCCGGCGTGCTCGGGGCTTCGGGTGGCGGCATCCTGGAGCACTTTCAGGCGGCGAACGACCGACTGATCTACATGGCAACGTTCAGCAAGGCTTACGGCTCGATCGGGGGCTACGTCGCGGCCAATGGCTTGATCACCGAAATCCTGCGCATGTCGTCTGCCGCCTATGGCTTCACCGCGACGCTGCCGCCGGACCAGGCGATGATCATATCGACCGCGATCGACATCGTGCGCGACGAGCCGGAACGCCGGCAGCGGCTGTGGGAGAATCAACGCTATTTCGTCGCGCGCATGGCCGAGTTGAATTACCGGCTCGTCGCAACGGAGACGCCGATCGTCCCGATCTGGCTCGGCGACGACGACAGGGCTGAGAAGCTCGCCGCGGCAATTCGCGCGGAGGGGATACACGTCGACGCCATCCGATTCCCAGCCGTACCGCTCAACTCAGCGCGGCTTCGGATCCAAATGAACGCCGGCCACCGCCGCGAGGATATCGATCATCTGCTTGAAGTCCTGAGACGGAATCAACACCTCGCCGAGCCTGCGCGGCGTTTGGTCGCCGCGAGTGCTCACGCTGGCCGCAGGTCGGCGGCTCGCCCATCGGCACCGACGCCGGCCTCGGGCCCGCTGGTCGCGCTCGAGTAGCTGGCTCGACCAACGTTCAGAACTGCGGTTTAGGCTGCTCGCATGCGGTCTCGCCATTGCGTTGCGCCTCACGCGCACTGCAGATAATGCAGTGTGATCTCCGGCAGGCAGTTGATCCGCGCCGCGACGATCGATGATCCGAGCCCCACAGACGTGTATCCAGCCATGGTGTTGTAGGTCCATGCCCCCGCGCCCATGCGGCGCGGCAACGCCGAATCGAGGGTGATGGGGATCTGACCGGGCAGGCACAGCTGACCGCCATGGGTATGCCCGCTCAGAATGAGCGAAAACCCCGCGTGCGCCGCCTGTCGATAGACTTCCGGAGTGTGCGACAAGAGGATCGAAAAGCCGCCTTGCGGGATTTCGGACGCGGCCTTTTCGATGTTGTCCACCCGAAAGAAGTGCGCGTCGTCGATGCCGGCGAGGTAGATGCGCTGGTCGCCACGAGCAATCACTGCGCACTCATTGAGCAACATCTTAATGCCGATGTCCTCGAGTCCCGGCACCATCCGGATCGTGTCGTGATTGCCGAGAACGCCATAGATCGGGCCTTTGATCTGCCCGCAGAGTGCCGCCAATCCTTTGAGCGCATGATCGAACGGGCCGGCCGTTGCGGCGCGATAGTCCCCCGTCAGGACGCAGGCGTCATAGCTTAGACCGGGTAGAAGTTCGCTCGCGCGTTGCATTGCGCCTTCGTTCATTTCGACGTGCGGATCGCTGATATGCAGGAGGGTGAAACCGTCGAACGCGGCGGGCAGTGCAGCGAAAGTCAGGTCGTTGCGGCGAACCTGCACGCGCGCGGCATTCCGGCACCCGCGCCAGTAAAGCCCAGTCATTTTGAGAACGGCGCGAATGACCGACGGTGCCGCATACCAGTTCTCGGGGTGGAAGAAATTCAATCCCTGCCCGAATATCTGGGCTTCGTGGTCGGTCTCAATTCCAAGACGCTGGCGCGCGTAGACGGCTCCTAGGCGTTGTTCCAATCTGCGGAGATCCGCGTCGTTCACGGCACGTCACCTGGCGGGTACACCGATCGCCCACCGCTCGGATCCTCGACTTCATAACGTCCGCCATCAAGCGGCTTGAGATAGACCGGCCCGATCGGCACCTTGCCGGCGCCGCCGGGAATATCGAGCGCATAGGTCGGCTGACACAGTCCAGACAACGTCCCGCGCAGTGCGCGCATCAGGCGCTGGCCGTCGGCGATCGTGGTGCGCAGATGCCCGGTGCCGGGCGCCAAATCCGCATGATGCAGATAGTACGGCTTGATCCTATTCTCGACCAACGTTCGAAACAGCTGGCCGAGCATTGCTGGCGCGTCGTTAACGTCCCTTAGGAGGACGGTTTGGCTGAGCAGCGGAATGCCGGCATCGATGAGCCGCGCGCAAGCGGCCCGCGCCTGCTTCGTCAATTCGCGCGCGTGATTGATATGCAGTACCACGTAGGTCGCCTGCGCGCGGCTCCGCAGCGTCCGCACAAGTTCGCGTGTAATGAGCGCAGGTGCCACAGCCGGCACGCGCGTGTGCACGCGGACGATCTTGACATGATCGATCGCCGCAAGCTGATGCATTACCGTGCGCAGCCGGCGCGCCGCCAGCACCAGCGGATCGCCGCCGGTGAGGATAACCTCCCAGATGCGATCCTGCGCGCGAATATACTGCAACGCCGCCTCGAGCTCGGGCGGCGACAGGGTGCCGCGCCCGCGCGGACCAACCATTTCGCGCCGAAAGCAGAAGCGGCAATAGACAGGACACACGTGCGCGAGCTTCAGCAGCACGCGATCCGGGTAGCGATGTACGATCCCTTCGACCGGGCTGTGGGGATCGTCGCCGATTGGATCCGCCAGTTCCTCGGGTCGCACCACAAGTTCAGCGGGATCGGGGATGAATTGGCGCCCGATCGGATCGTCGGGGTTATCCGCATCGATAAGCTCGGCGACGACTGGCGTGATGGCAACTGCATAGCGCTCAGCGACGGCTGCGAGCGCCGCGCGCCGATCGGCAGGCACGAGACCCGCGTCGATCAGTTCGGCCGGTCGCTGCAAGCTTCGGGAAGCCCTCATGGTCGAACTCGCTATCGTTGTGGCGCGGCCGCGCGCCGCGCGGTTTTGCAGCCTTGCGCCAAAATACGCCCCGGACAATAAAGCTTTTCGGTGTTCGAGAGGACTGGGTGTCAGTCAACAGTACGCAAGCCCCGGGTTTGACCCGGCTTCGGGGAGCGTAACAGTGCTGGGCATTCGCTAAACGATAAGGACGAGGGGGAAACCATGAGGCGCGTTGCTGCGATCACGATTGCCACAGTGGTGCTGGCGTGCATGTCGCCAGGTTTCGCCGGCGAGACGTGGCCCGACCACACTGTCAAGTTCATCGTTCCGTTCGGTCCGGGCGCTGGCGCCGACATCGGCGCACGCTTGTTCGCCGAGCGGCTTTCCACCCGCTGGGGCAAGCCGGTCGTTGTAGAGAACAGGCCTGGCGGCGACGGCTTTGTGGCGATCACTGCTTTCGTCGGCGCCGATGACGATCACACGCTTCTGTTCGCGGCTGCCGGAAGCTTCACGGCGCACCCCTACCAACACGACAAGGTTCCCTACGACATCCGCGACATCGTCCCGATCGCGCGCGTATCCAATACCATCATCACGGTCGGGACGCCGGAAACGATGAAATTCGAATCGCTTGCGGATCTGGTTGCGCGCGCCCGCGCGCAACCAGGCAAGCTCAACGCCGCACTGGTCCCCGGTATCACCGAGTTTGTCTGGGACGGGTTTGTCAACGAGGCCAAGCTCGACTTCGCGAAAGTGCCGTACCGGGACATTGTTCAAGCCGGTACCGATCTCGGTGAAGGCCGCATTCAAGTGATGATGACCGGCCTTGCTGTGATTCAGGCTCAGGTCCAAGCCAGACGCGTCAAATTGCTCGCGGTCACCAACCGGAAGCGCGCGGTCTCCTATCCGGATGTGCCGACCGTCACCGAGGCGGGTTTCCCGGCGCTCGAGGTCGACGGTCTCGTCGGTCTGTTCGGACCACGATCGATGGTAGCCGACTTGCGCGAGCGAATAGCGGCAGACGTGCGGGCGGTTGCGGCCGATCCGGTCGTGGTGGACCGGCTCACTACCACCGCGCAGGTGGTCAATCCGGGCACCCCGGCCGAGTTCGCCGCCGCGATCGACGAACAGCGCGCCAAGATGGCGGCGATCGCGCAGCGCCTCGGTCTCAAAGCGGCGGGCCAATGAGCCCGCCCGACAGCCGGTCGCGGATGCTGCCGACCGATCGCATCACCTATTCGGCGATTGCTGACAGGTCACCGTTGCGGCTTCCCGATGGGGCCCGCATGGCGGTGTGGGTCATCGTCAATGTGGAGGAGTGGGATCCGACTCAGACGATGCCGCGCACGGTGCTCACCCCGCCGGCGGGCGGCGCGCCAATGCCGGACATCCCCAACTGGGCTTGGCACGAATACGGCAACCGGGTCGGCTTCTGGCGCATTGTCAAGGTGTTCGACGAGTTTGCGATTCCCGGTGTGCTCGCCATCAACGGCTCCGCTCTCGCCGCCTACAAGCCGATCGTGGAGGCGGCCGTCGCACGACGCTGGGAATTCATGGGTCACGGATTCACTCAGCGCAACATGCAGAAAGTCGAGGACGAGCGCGCCGATATCCGCAAGACGCGCATTGTAATCGAGCAGGCGACCGGCAAGGTGCCGCGCGGCTGGCTCGGACCCGGGCTGACCGAAACCTGGGAGACGCCGGATATCCTCAAAGAGGAGGGATATGACTATGTCGCCGATTGGGTGCTCGACGACCAGCCGGTGCGGCTCAAGACCCGCACCCAGCCGATCGTCAACATTCCCTACACCCAGGAGTGCAACGACGTCGCCATGATGCTGATCCAGCATCACCCGGCCTCCGAATATTTCCATCGAGCCGTCGACCAGTTCGAACAGATTTATGCCGACGCCGAAGGTTCGGCGCGCGTCATGGCGCTCGTCTTGCATCCCTACATCATGGGAGCGCCGCACCGTTTGAAGTATTTCCGCCGCGCAATCGAGGTGATGCGGCAGAAGCCCGGCGTGTTGTTCTGGACGGGCGAGCAGATCCTGGATTGGTTTGTCGCCGCCTAAGCATGCCAAACAGTGCTGCCGGTCGGCCGCCAGAACAAAAAGGATTGTTATAAGCGTGAGGCCAGACCGTGGGGCGAGCAGTTTTGACATCGCCGGAAACCTATCTGTGTTGCGCCCGACAAAGGTCATCTCCTCGCCCGGTCGATCCTAATCCGGCGTCCACAGCACCTGTTCGATGCGCGTCGCACCGGTCGCCAGCATGACCAGCCGATCAAACCCAAGCGCGATTCCGCTTGCGGGAGGCATGACCGCAAGGGCCGCCAGGAAATCCTCATCGATCGGGTAGCGCTCACCATGGAGGCGTTCTTTCTCGTCCATCTCGACCTCGAAGCGCCGCCGCTGTTCGGCCGGGTCAGTGAGCTCGGCGAAACCGTTGGCGAGTTCCACGCCGCAAACATAAAGTTCGAATCGCTCTGCCACCCGCGGATCCGACAGTTTGCGTCGCGCCAGTGCCGCTTCGGCCACCGGATATTCCGTGAGAATAGTAGGTTGACCGATACCAAGGTTGGGCTCGATCCGTTCAACCAGGATGCGGCTGAAAATGTCCGACCAAGTATCGTCGGCGGCGATGCGGATGTTTTGATTCTCGGCTTGACGCGCCAATGCGTCCCGGTCAACCGCATCGGGAGCGACCGTCGCCAGCAGATCAACACCAGCATGGCGGCGGAACGCCTGCGCAACCGTCAGACGCTCGGGGGCAGCGAACGGGTCTGCGCTGTGATCGCGGAACGAAAGTCTCCGCGTTCCGACCGCGCGGGTCGCCAGCGCCAGGACCACCGCGCAATCCTCCATCAAAGTCTCATAGGGCTCACGCGCTCGGTACCATTCGAGCATCGTGAACTCCGGGTGATGCAGCGCGCCGCGCTCGCGGTTGCGAAATACTCGCGCGAATTCAAAAATTCGCGGCTCGCCAGCCGCCAGCAATTTCTTGCAGGCAAACTCGGGCGAGGTGTGCAGATAGCGCTTTGAGGGTTCCCCGGCCGGGCTGATCTGTTCGGTCGCAAACGCGTGCAGATGGGCTTCGTTACCGGGTGATGCCTGGAGGATTGCGGCCTCGACCTCGACGAAATGCAGCGATTCGAACCATCCTCGCAGCACAGTGCGGATAAGCCGCCGCGCGCGCAACAAAGGGCGCCGGTCGGCATGGATGCGGGGCGACCACCACCGGGAGGGAGAGTTCATAGGTCCTTGTCTCGGGCTTGCAAAACTGCTGGCACAAGCCCTCAAGATCAGTATGTTGCCGCCCGAGCTTCCGGAATAGGGGCAGACCAACGGGCTTGCGGGCCCCCAACGCTAGTAGTTAGAGGACCCATGAAAGTCATCGCCAGTTCTCTGCGTAAAGGCAATATCGTCGAAATCGACGATAAGCTTTACGCGATCTTGAGCGCAGAAAATATCCATCCCGGCAAGGGCACACCGGTCACTCAGGTCGACATGCGCCGCCTGAACGACGGCGTGAAGTCCTCGCTCCGGTTCAAGACCACCGACCAGGTGGAACGCGCTCACGTGGAGGAGCGCGAATATCAATATCTCTACGAAGACGGCGACGGATTCCATTTCATGAACATGGAATCCTATGACCAGATCGCGGTCCCATCCGACGTCATCGGGGAGCAATCGGTCTATCTGCTGCCCGAGATGAAGGTGCGGCTCAGCGTTTACGAGGGAACGCCGGTCGGGATCGAACTGCCGCAACGCGCGACCCTCGAAGTGGTCGAGACCGAGCCGACCGTCAAGGGACAGACCGCATCCGGCTCCTACAAGCCGGCCGTGCTCTCGAACGGCGTACGTACCATGGTGCCCGGCCACATCACGGTCGGCACCCGCATCATCGTGATGACCGCCGACGGCTCCTACTCGGAGCGTGCGAAGGACTAGGCGCGGCGACGCTACGTCCCGATCCGCACCGGCGCCCGCAGCTTGCGCAGTGCCGCCACAACCGACAGCGCGGTGATGCGCCCGGTCTTCGGGTTTTCCGACGGCACGTTTTCAATCGAAAACGAGAGCCGCGCCGAATCCGACTCCACCTCGATCGTGTGACAGTTGCGGGTGAGTGCCGGATCCGCCCAGATTTCGATCTCGGTCCGATCCGGCCCGATTCCGGCAAGCGCCAATGCGGCCACGACGTTGACATTGGCCGGGAAACCTTTGGCGGCTTCGCGCGCGCTGCCCGCGAATACCCGCTTGGCGGCGTTGAGCCCAGTAACCGAAATGCCGTTCGCCACCAGATAGGGCGCTCCCTCAAGCCCGCTCGGCGGCTTGCGGGTGATCATGCGCACCGACTGGATCTTGCCTTCCGCAGCGGCGGTCACCGCGTCGAGACCAAGCAGCGCGCCGGTCGGAACGATGATCTGGCCGCCGCCCGAAGTTGCGAGTTCGATCAGGTCCGGCCGCGGCAGGAGCGCGCCGGCGCTCAGCACCATCACCCGCTTGCCCGCTGCAAGCATGGGCCGGCAGATCGCTTCGAGAACGCTCGCCGGCGCGCACTCGACCGCGAGGTCACAATGCTGCGGCAACGCGTCGAGTTCGATCAGCGGCGCGGCGATCCGCTCGGCATCGAGCCAAGCTTGCGCTTTGGCGCGATCGCGGGCCACGACTGCGCTGAGCGCGAGCCCTGGAATTCCCGCGCTCAGCCGGCGCGCCACGACACGGCCGATGGCGCCGAGGCCTGCGATTGCAACCGGAATTGAGGTCACGCGAAGCTCCCCATGCGACTTGATTACGCTGCCCACCCGCCGGCAGCAACCTTGACCAGGCCCTCACACTCGTCCCATTTGTCGACAGAATCGTAGGAAATCCAGGGAGGTAACGCATGCGCCGGTTCATCGCCGCGGCGTTCATTGCCACTTGCGCGCCGATCGGCGCCGGACACGCGGAGGATTATCCCGCGCGGCCAATCACGATGGTCGTCCCGTTCGCGGCGGGCGGCCCAACCGACGTGCTCGCCCGTGTGGTCGCGGATCGCATGGCTCAATTGCTCGGCCAACAAATCGTCGTCGAGAACGTCGGCGGCGCCGGCGGCATGACTGGGGTGCAGCGCGTCGCCCAAGCTCCGCCCGACGGCTACACCATCGCACTCGGCACGGTGGGAACCCATGCGCAGAACCAGACGCTCTACAAGCGCCCGCTCTACAATGCTGCGACCGATTTCACCCCGGTTGCGCTGCTTGCCCAGGTGCCGCTGGTTCTGATCGCGCGCAAGGACCTGCCGGCCAATAATCTGCAGGAATTCATCGCCTATCTCAAAGCGAACCAGGACAAGATTTCCTTTGGCTCGGCGGGCGCCGGCTCCGCGACCCATCTCGGCTGTGCGCTGCTCAATGCCGCCATCGCGGTCACGGTCCAGCATGTTCCCTATCGCGGAACCGGGCCCGCCATGCAGGATCTGGCGGCCGGGCGCATCGATTATCTGTGCGAGATCATCACGACGGCGCTGCCGCAGATCCAGGGCGGCACCGTGAAGGCGATCGCCATGCTCTCGCTGCAGCGATCGCCGGTCCTACCAAACCTTCCGACCGCCAACGAAAGCGAGCTGCCGAACTTCGAAGCTTACACCTGGAACGCGCTTTTCCTGCCCAAGGGCGCGTCGGACGCGATCGTCAAGACGCTGCACGACGTTGCCGTGGAAACGATGAAAACGCCGGCCGTGAAGGATCGGCTCGAGGCGCTCGGTGCGATCATCGTGCCGGAAGACAAGATGACGCCGGAGTATCTCGACAAGTTCGTGAAGAGCGAAATCGAGAAATGGGCCGCGCCGATCCGCGCGAGCGGCGCGGTGATCGAGTAGTTGCCCCTTGGATGAGTATTTGTCGCCGATTTCCCCATCCAAGCAACGCCTTGATCAAACGAGACTTTTGCCTTGTCCGCAGGCTTGGATGAGAATTTGGGAGGGGAGACGCGGGAGGCTGGCATTTGCATTGTGCAAATGACCTCTTGGTGCCCACCGCGTCCCAACGTCTCGCGTTCCAGGGGCACATCTGTTACGGGGACGCGTGCACATTTCGCAGCGGAGACAGCATGATCGCAGCCGGTATGACAGCATCGACACCGACCCGAGGTGCTTGATGTATCGTCGCCTGCGCGCCGCTGCACGGTTCGTCGACGACACCATAGGTTGGAACAGGGTCGGGCTGGCGCTCAGCCTCGCGATCATCGCAACCGCGAGCTTCGTTCTCTACCGAACACTGCGTGGCATCGACGTGCGCGAAGTGCTCAACGCGATCGAGACCACGCGCCCGCGCAACATCCTGTTCTCGGCCCTGTTCGTTGCCGCCGGCTACTTCACCCTGACGTTCTACGATCTGTTCGCATTGCGCACGATCGGCAAACCCAAGATCCAGTATCGGGTGGCCGCCCTGGCCGGCTTCACCAGCTATGCGGTGGGCCACAACATTGGCGCGAGCGCATTCACCGGTGGCGCCGTGCGCTATCGCATCTACTCGCTCCACGGTTTGTCTGCGATCGATGTCGCGAAGCTCTGTTTCATTGCCGGGCTGACGTTCTGGCTCGGCAATGCGACGGTGCTGGGCCTCGGTGTGCTTTATACGCCGCGCTCCGCGAGCGCGATCGATCAACTCCCGCTCTGGTTCAATCGCGCTGCGGCCGTCGCAATCCTGGTGGCGCTCGCGTCATATATCGCGTGGGTCTGGCAAACGCCGCGCCGGATCGGACACGGCAGCTGGGACGTGATCCTTCCCAACGGCCCCTTGACACTGGTCCAGATCGGTATCGGCATCACCGACCTCGCCTTTTGTGCGCTTGCGATGTACATGCTGGTGCCGTTCGAACCATACATCGGGTTCATTGAGCTCGCGGTCATCTTTGTCACGGCGACCTTGCTCGGATTTGCCAGCCACTCGCCTGGAGGACTCGGCGTATTCGATGCCGCGATGCTGGTGGCGCTCTGGCAGTATGACAAAGAGGATCTGCTCGCCGGTTTGCTGCTGTTCCGCCTGCTCTACTACATCGTTCCGTTCGCGCTCGCTCTGGCACTGCTCGGTATCCGCGAGCTGTGGCTGGGCTGGACGCGGCCGAAAATCGAGCCGGTGAAAGACCTTGTGTCCGACCCGTTGGATCGCCGATGAGCGGCCGCCGCGGATTTGCGTCCCTGCGGCCACATTGCCCCCTGCGAAATTTTGATTCCCACTTGTAATTTTCGCGAGTTTGGCCGACAGCGTCTCCTCAGCCCCGCTATTGGCGGTTGTCATATGGCGATTGAAGTCGATCGAACCTCGGCCCCGGCCGGCGACTTCTGGAACCGGCTCAAGCGAGCGCGTTTCGTTCTGATCGCGGGCGCCGTCGTGTTCGCCGCGCTGGTGGCGCTTGGGCCGCTCACGCCGGTCGAGGGCCTGATCGCCTTTGCGGCCATCGCGGTCGCGTCGTTGATCGGCAGCGCCGACGACTCGGAGGTCGCCGGCGCTCCGCGCGCGCGCGAGGCGATGGCTCTGCTCGCCATCGACCGAGTTATCGACGCAGCGATTGCGGGCCTCCCCGACCCGGTGATTGTGCTTGATCAGCAGGGCATCGTACTGGCGTTTAATCCGCAGGCCCGCAGCATTGCTCGGGCGCTCGCCATTGGCGAGCCGGTGTCATTCGCGCTGCGCATCCCAGACGTGCTCGATGCCATCCGTCGCACTACCGCAACCCGGCAGGGAGAGCGGGTCGAGTTCCAGGTCCGCGTGCCTGACCGCTGGTTCGAGGGTTTCATTGAGCCGATCGTGCTGCCGGGCGACGGCGGTCGCGAGCTCGTGCTTGTGTCGCTGCACGATCTCACCCCGATCCGGCGGGTCGAGGAAATGCGCGCGGATTTCGTGGCCAATGCGAGCCACGAGCTGCGCACGCCGCTCGCCTCGCTTGCTGGATTTATCGAGACGCTGCAGGGATCCGCCCGCGACGACGCGCAGGCTCGCGAGCGCTTCCTGCACATCATGAAGGCGCAGGCCATGCGCATGGCGCGGCTGATCGACGATCTGCTGTCGTTGTCGCGCATTGAGCTTAAGGCGCACCTGCAACCGCAGACTTTCGTGGACCTGGCCGCGATCGTGCGCCAGGTCGCCGACGGCCTGCAGATGCTGGCGCGTGATCGCAATGTCGAGATCAAGATCGACATGCCGCCGCTGCCGCTTCCGGTCCGCGGCGACCGCGATGAACTGATTCGCGTCTTTGAGAACCTGATTGAGAATGCGCTGAAGTACGGCGCAGCTGGAAGGCGCGTCGAGGTATCGGGAAGCAGCGAGCCGGGACCTGACGGCGAACTCGAGGCGATCATTGCGGTGCGCGACTTTGGCCCGGGCATCGCCCCCGAGCACCTGCCACGACTGACCGAGCGGTTTTATCGTGTGGATGTTGTCGAGAGCCGGGCGCAAGGCGGAACCGGACTCGGGCTGGCACTCGTCAAGCACATCCTCAACCGTCATCGCGGGCGACTCGCGATCGACAGCACCCCCGGCAAGGGCGCCACGTTCACCACGCGTTTTCCCCTGGTTGAAAACGCGATCGAGGTCAATCAGAAAGTAAAATCAGTAACTTAATTAGTCATCTGGCTGTCATCAAACCATCATAGAACGATGACGTGGTGAGCGTAGGGCTCCAGCCAAGCTTCGAGCGGGTGCGCGGTGTGTGATGGGTTCTGCACCCGAAGAAGCCGCACTGACGTGCACAGCAACGAACCCCATCAGCTGAAACGAACCGAGGGCCGAGCCGCGGGTTATGGCCGCGTACCCTTTCGGCCGCACTCATGGAGAGAGCCAGTGAAACTGATCAACACTCTCATCGCTGCAGGCGCGCTTGCCGCGTTGTCGTTGCCTGCCTCCGCCATGGATATCTCAGGCGCGGGCGCGACCTTCCCCTATCCGATCTACGCAAAGTGGGCTGACGCTTACAAAAAGGAGACCGGCAACGGCCTCAACTACCAGTCGATCGGTTCCGGCGGCGGCATTAAACAGATTCAGGCCAAGACCGTCACGTTCGGCGCATCCGACGCGCCGCTCAAGGGAGCCGACCTTACAAGCGGCGGTCTCGTTCAATTCCCGATGGTCATGGGCGGCATCGTACCCGTCGTAAACCTGTCCGGCGTCACGCCCGGCGAACTGGTGCTCGACGGCCCGACCGTGGCCAAGATCTTCCTAGGCGAAATCAAAACCTGGAACGATCCGGCAATCGCAAAGCTCAATCCGAGTGCCAAGCTGCCGTCACAGGCAATCGCGGTCGTTCATCGCTCAGACGGGTCCGGCACGACCTTCAACTTTACCGATTACTTGTCGAAGGTCAGCCCCGACTGGAAATCCAAGGTCGGGTCCAACACCTCCGTGGAGTGGCCAGTCGGTATCGGCGCCAAAGGCAACGAAGGCGTCTCCAACAACGTGGGTCAGACTCAAGGTTCGATTGGCTATGTCGAATACGCTTACGCCAAGCAGAACAAACTGACCTACACCAAGATGATCAACAAGGATGGCAAGACCGTCGCGCCCACGATGGACGCGTTTCAAGCAGCCGCCGCCAACGCGGATTGGAACTCGGTTCCGGGCTATGGCGTGATACTCAGCGACCAGCCGGGCGCCGCGTCTTGGCCGATGACGGCGGCGACCTGGATCTTGATCCACAAGCAGCCGCAAGATCCGGCAGCGGCAACCGAAGCGCTCAAGTTCTTTGCCTGGGCCTATGCTAAGGGCGGCAAGATGGCCGAAGAGCTCGACTACGTGCCGATGCCTACCAACGTCGTCGGCTCGGTTGAAAAGACGTGGGCCGCCGAGATCAAGGATGCCGGTGGCAAGCCCCTCTACGCCGCGACGCATTGACGCCAAAAAGCGTTCGACGCAGGCATCGCGATAAAACGCGAATACCAGGGCGCATAGCGATCAGATCTGGTTGGCGTACGCTCTGGTTGAAAATATTGCGCGGCGGCGGCCTTTCTCGAACTCGCCGCCGCGCTTGAATGAGCGTAGCTGGAGGCAACCCGTGGTCGATGTTGCGTTAGAGGCCCAAAACCTCGCGCACCCACCAATTACGTCGCGCAGCAGGGCCCTTGCGCGGTTGCGCCTTAGCGATGCGGCGTTCTTTCAGCTGACGCGGGGCTGCGCGATCGCGGTCCTCATCATCCTTGGCTCCATTATCGTGTCGCTGATCTATGGCGCGTCCCCGGCACTGCGCCAATTCGGCTTCGGATTTCTCGTCAGCGAGCGTTGGAACCCAGTCACCGAGAATTTCGGCGCCGCCGCTCCGATCTACGGCACCCTGGTCACCTCGTTCATTGCGATGCTGATCGCCGTTCCGATCGGCCTCCTGATCGCGCTGTTTCTCACCGAGCTCTGCCCAATGTGGCTGCGCCGCCCGATCGGGATTGCAATCGAGCTCTTGGCCGGCATACCCAGCATCATCTACGGCATCTGGGGTTTGTTTGTTTTCGCGCCGTTCCTGCAACGCACGCTGCAGCCGACATTGATCGCCACTTTCGGCGACATCCCGGTGCTCTCGACCCTGTTCGCCGGGCCGCCTTATGGCATCGGTGTCCTTACCGCCGGACTGATCCTGGCAATCATGGTCCTCCCGCTCGTCACGTCGATTTCGCGCGACGTATTCGACGCAGTGCCTCCGGTGCTCAAGGAGGCCGCCTACGGCGTTGGCTGCACCACGTGGGAGGTCTTCCGCAATGTGGTCGTCCCGTACACACGCGTCGGTGTCATCGGCGGCGTCATGCTCGGCCTCGGGCGGGCGCTCGGCGAGACCATGGCGGTGACATTTGTCATCGGCAATGCCCACAGGATTTCGGGCTCGCTGTTGGCACCGGGCACGACCATCTCAGCCACCATCGCCAACGAATTCACCGAGGCGGTCGGGGATCTCTATACCTCCGCCCTGATCGCGCTTGGCCTCCTCCTATTCGTCATCACATTCATCGTGCTCGCCGCTGCCCGGTACATGCTGATGCGGATCGAGCAGCGCATCGGATGACGCCATGACGCTCTATCGCCGCCGCCGCGTCCGCAACCTTGTGGTCATGGGCCTGTCCATTGCCGCCACATTGCTCGGGCTCGGTTGGCTCGCGCTCGTTCTCGGCGCACTCATATGGGAAGCGTTCAGCGGGCTGTCGCTCGACGTTTTCACCCAAATGACGCCGCCGCCAGGGTCGGCCGGCGGTCTGTTGAATCCGATTATCGGAAGCCTGATCATGACGGCGATCGCGGTCGTCATCGGCACGCCGCTCGGCATGCTGGCCGGGACCTACATGGCTGAATACGGCCGCAACACGCGCCTCACGCAAGTCGTGCGCTTCATCAACGACATTCTGTTGAGCGCGCCGTCGATCGTCATCGGCCTCTTCATCTACGAGATCTTGGTCTATCAGGTGGGGCATTTCTCCGCCTGGGCCGGCGCCGTGGCGCTCGCGGTCATCGTGGTGCCGGTTGTTGTGCGGACGACCGAGGACATGCTTGTGCTGGTGCCCGACACTTTGCGCGAAGCCTGCGCCTCAATCGGTATGCCGCGGGCCCGCATGATCTCCCGCGTCTGCTACCGCGCCGCAAGCGCCGGTCTCATCACCGGGGTCCTGCTGGCGGTTGCGCGCATCAGCGGCGAAACGGCGCCGCTGCTGTTCACTGCGCTGAACAATCAGTTCTTCAGCCTCAATCTCGACGCCCCGATGGCGAGCCTGCCAGTCGTGATCTTCCAATTTGCGCTCAGCCCTTACAAGGAATGGCAGGAACTCGCCTGGATCGGCGCGCTGATCATCACCTTCGCGGTGCTCGCGCTGAGTATTTCGGCGCGCGCGCTTGGCTCAAAGGAACCGCTCGCATGAGTATGGCGGAGAACTCGGCTGCGTTCACGACCCCCACGGCCGCCAATCGCGCTCCCCTGCCCGACGGCCCTTTGGACGAAAAGGTCTCCGTGCGCGGCCTCAATTTCTATTACGGCGACAACCGAGCCTTGAAGACGGTGAACGTCCCGCTCTACGCGGGGCTCGTCACCGCCTTCATCGGCCCGTCAGGTTGCGGAAAATCTACTCTGCTGCGCGTGCTCAACCGCATCTACGACCTTTACCCCCGTCAGCGGGCCGAGGGCGTCGTGCTGCTCGACAACGAAAACATTCTCAACCCCAATTTGGACCTCAATCTCCTGCGCGCCCGCGTCGGCATGGTGTTCCAGAAGCCGACCCCCTTCCCGATGTCAATTTACGAAAACATCGCCTTCGGCATCCGGCTCTATGAACGCCTGTCCAAGGGCGACATGGACGCCCGCGTCGAATCAGCGCTGCGGCGCGCCGCGCTTTGGGACGAGGTCAAAGACAAGCTCGGTGCCAACGGACTGAGCCTGTCGGGTGGACAGCAGCAGCGTTTGTGCATCGCACGCACAGTTGCGATCAAACCCGAGGTCATCCTGCTTGACGAGCCGTGCTCAGCGCTCGACCCGATAGCGACCGCGAAGATCGAAGAGCTGATCGACGAGCTCAAAAGCGACTACACGATCGCGATCGTCACGCATAATATGCAGCAGGCGGCGCGCGTGTCGGACTACACGGCGTTCATGTTCCTCGGCGAGCTGGTGGAATTTGGTCCAACCACCAAGATTTTCACCTCGCCTTCCGAACGGCGCACGCAGGACTACATTACGGGGCGGTTTGGGTGAGTCGTGCATCCTGAGTAAGGACAGCGGCCTGATCCGCCACGTTGTGAGGATAAACCGAGATGGAACAACATACGGCCCGAGCCTTCGACATCGACCTGCAAGACCTAGCCCGGCTGGTCGCAGAGATGGGCGGGCTTGCTGAGAAGCAGATCGGGGAATCGGTCGACGCGCTCAACAGCCATGACTTGGCGCTGGCACAGCGGGTCATCGCGCTCGACGACAAGATCGACATGCTCCAGCGCGAGATCGAGGAAAAGGCGATTCTGACCATCGCGCGCCGGCAACCGATGGCCGTCGATCTGCGCGACATCGTCGGCGCGCTGCGCGTCGCCAACGATCTGGAGCGCATCGGAGACCTCGCCAAGAACATTGCCAAGCGGGTCGGCGCACTCGATGACGATATCGAGCTTACCAAGGTCCTGCGCGGGGTCGAGCACATGGCCGATCTCGTTCTGTCCCAGATCAAGGACGTGCTCGACGCCTACACCCGGCGCGACGTCGAAAAGGCGCTCGCGGTCTGGCGCGGCGACGAGGAGGTCGACGCGGTCAACAACTCGCTGTTCCGCGAGCTTTTGACCTACATGATGGAAGACCCACGCAATATCAGCCTGTGCATCCACCTTCTGTTCTGCGCCAAGAACATCGAACGGATGGGCGACCATGCCACCAACATTGCCGAGACCGTCTACTACATCGTCGAAGGCCGCCCACTCGCGGACGAGCGGCCGAAAGGCGATACCACCGCATCCGCCACCGTGGCGTTTCCCGCGTAGCACATCATCGACAATCACCATCAACGTTTGCAAATGCACGGCATTTGAATGACAGCCCGCATATTGATCATCGAGGACGAAGAACCCCTGACCCTGCTGCTGCGCTACAACCTCGAAGCCGAGGGCTACGAGGTCGACACGACGGCGCGTGGCGACGAAGGCGATCTCAAGCTCAAGGAGAGCGCGCCCGATCTGGCCGTCATCGACTGGATGCTGCCGGGACTCTCCGGAATCGAGCTTATTCGCCGTTTGCGTACCCGCCCTGAAACCCGCCAGCTGCCGGTTATCATGCTGACCGCACGCGGGGAGGAAGGCGAACGCGTTCGCGGCCTTGCGACCGGTGCCGACGACTACATCGTCAAGCCGTTTTCGGTACCTGAGCTGCTGGCGCGCATTCGCGCGCTGTTGCGCCGGGTCAAGCCCGAACGGGTGGCCGAGGTTCTGGTCGCTGGCGACATCGAGCTTGACCGGGAGAAGAAACGGGTCTCGCGCAGCGGCCGCGAGGTTCCACTCGGACCCACCGAGTTCCGTCTGCTCGAATTTCTGATGCAAAGCCCCGGCCGCGTGTTCTCGCGCGAGCAACTGCTCAACGGCGTTTGGGGCCGCGACATCTATATCGATGAGCGCACCGTTGACGTGCACGTCGGGCGCCTGCGCAAGGGATTGAATCGCGGGCGGGCTTCGGACCCAATCCGCACGGTGCGCGGCGCCGGTTACGCCTTCAACGACCGGTTCGGCAAAAGTGCGTAGCGCAAGCCCGTCGGCGTAACCACGCTGGTTGCTCGAAACCCCTATTCGCGCGGGGGGCGCCGGTCCCGCCGCCGATCCGCCGCCGGCTGATAGGCGATGCGCGCGTGATAGCCGCAATACGGAAAGCCTTCGACCGGCTTGCCGCCACAGAACGCGAATTCCGCGTTGCCCGGATCGCCGATCGGCCAGCGGCATTTGCTGTCGTTGAGTTCAAGCAGCGAGCAGCGTTGTCCCATCGGGACGATATTCTCGACCAGATCAGGCTCGGCCGCGAGATCGAGATCGAAGACGGCCGCGAGCGCGGTGTTGCCGCGCATCGTGGGACGGATGCGCAACATGGCGTGCGTGCGCGGCTTGCGCGCGCGCGGCGCCGAGGAACTGAGGCTCTTGGCGCGGCCAGACAGGCCAAGGCGATGGACTTTGCCGATAACGGCATTGCGGGTCACGCTGCCAAGCTCGTTGGCGATCTGGCTCGCCGAAAGCCCGTCGGCCCATAGCTTCTTCAAAAGTTCAACACGTTCGTCGGTCCACGACATGCTTTGCTTCCTTCTTCAGACCGCCACCTCTGAATTCGTTGCTCGGCGCGTTTCAACGCGACGACGCCGCGGGGGTTGCCGCATGCGTCGACTCCAGCTGGACCGCTCCAGGGACCCCGAACAGAATCCACCCTCGCCGACGGGCGGCCACCTGGCCGAGCCACCGGGTCGTCTGACGCCTGACGCAACTCTTAGAAGGTCGGTTGCCGACACGATATATCGTGTTCTGACCGTCCAAACCTACAATATGCGGAGACTCCCGTGCAAGAGTCCGCGTAGGTACAGTCCACATATTCATCCGTTATCCGCAGAAAACCCGCGTAGCCGGGCAATTCGATGGCATTGATCTGCCGTGTTGACACCGCGAGGCCCCGATTTAGAATGCCTTTCGTGCCGCCCGGAGAGGCGGCACATTTCATTTTCCGCCGCATTCCACTCGAACGGACGAGCACAACCGTGACCACGCACCTATTGCCGACCTATGCCCGGCCTGATCTCGCGTTCGAGCGGGGCGAAGGCGCCTGGCTCATCTCGACGGCCAACGAACGCTACCTCGATTTCTCCGGCGGCGTCGCCGTCAACGTCCTGGGGCACGCACATCCGCGTCTCCTGGCGGCGCTGAACGAGCAAGCCCAGAAGGTCTGGCACGTCTCCAACCTCTACCGCGTGCCCGAAGCCGAGCACCTGGCCGAGCGGTTGTGCGCGATCTCGTTCGCCGATCTGGTGTTCTTTTGCAATTCCGGTGCTGAAGCGATGGAGTGCTCCATCAAGGTGGCGCGCAAACATCACGCCGCATCCGGCCACCCGGAGCGCTATCGTATCATTGCGTTCGAGGGCGCATTCCACGGCCGCACGCTGGCGACGCTTGCGGCTGCCGGCAACAAAAAGTACCTCGATGGCTTTGGCCCGGTAGCCGAGGGGTTCGACCACATCGCGTTCGGCGACCTCGAGGCGGTCAAGCGCACCATCGGGCCAGCCACGGCCGCGATCCTGATCGAACCGATCATGGGCGAAGGCGGCGTGCGGGTCATCCCCAATCAGTTCCTGCAAAGCCTGCGCAAGCTTTGCGACGAGCACGGCCTGCTGTTGATGTTCGACGAGGTGCAGACCGGTGTCGGGCGCACCGGCCATTTCTTTGCCTACGAGCGCACCGGCGTGAAACCCGACATCCTGGCGCTCGCCAAGGGGCTGGGCGGCGGGTTCCCGGTCGGCGCCTGTCTCGCCACGGCGGAGGCCGGGAAGGGCATGACGCCGGGCACGCACGGCTCGACATTCGGCGGCAATCCGCTGGCGATGGCGGTCGGCAATGCGGTCCTCGACGTTCTGCTCGCACCCGGATTCCTCGAGGGGGTGCGCAAGAAGGCACTGCTGCTCAAGCAACGGCTTGCCGAAGTGCACGATCGGCACGGCGACGTCATCGCGGAAGTCCGTGGTGATGGGCTGCTGCTGGGCCTGCGCGCCAACGTCCCCAACGGCGACCTGGTCGACGCGTTGCGCGCCGAGCACGTGCTGGCAGTCGCCGCCGGCGATAACGTCGTTCGACTGCTGCCGCCATTGGTGATCAGCGAAAGCGAGATTGCGGAAGGAATGGAGCGGCTCGACCGCGCAGCCAGCGCGATCGAGCGGTCACTCAAGAACAAGCAGAAACTATCAGGAGCCGCCGGGTGAACGGCCAGATTCGCCATTTCCTGGATCTCATCGACATCGCGCCCGGTGAACTGCGCGGCATGATCGACGCGAGCCGAGCCATGAAGCGTGAGCGCCCGCATGTCGGTTCGGGTGGTCCGCTGGGCGGCAAAGTGCTGGCCATGATCTTCGACAAGCCGTCGACCCGCACCCGGGTTTCATTCGATGTGGCGATCCGCCAGCTTGGCGGCGACGCGATCGCCTTGACCGGACAGGAAATGCAGCTTGGCCGCGGCGAAACCATCGCCGACACCGCGCGCGTCCTGTCGCGCTACGTCGATGCGATCGTGATCCGCATTCTCGACCATGAGATGCTGCTGGAATTGGCGCATTCCGCGACCGTGCCAGTGATCAATGCGCTGACGCGGCGGTCGCATCCCTGCCAGATCATGGCCGATCTGATGACGTTCGAGGAACACCACGGACCGATCCGCGGCAAGACGGTGGCCTGGAGCGGAGCATCCAACAATGTGCTCGCCTCGTGGATGCACGCGGCCGAACGGTTTGCCTTCCAGCTCAATGTGGCGACGCCGCCGGAGTTCGCGCCCGGCAAGGTATTGACCGATTGGGTCCGTTCCTCGAGCGCAGCCATCCGCCTCGGAGACGACCCTGAGGCGGCCGTGCGCAACGCGGACTGCGTCGTCACGGATACGTGGGTATCGATGGGCGACAAGGATGGTGCCAGTCGCCACAATCTGTTGAAGCCCTACCAGGTCAACGCCCGGCTGATGGCGCTCGCCAAGCCGGACGCATTGTTCATGCACTGCCTTCCGGCGCACCGGGGTGAAGAAGTCACCGACGAGGTGATCGACGGTCCGCAGTCGGTCGTGTTCGACGAGGCCGAGAACCGCCTGCATGCACAGAAGGGCATTCTCACCTGGTGCTTGCGAGCTAACGCGCCATGACGGACGTGAGCATTCCGTCGCGCGCGCCTGCGCAGTTCGCGCGTGATGATTCAATCCTGCCGTTCGAGGTTGCGGCGCTTGATCAGCGCGGGCGCGTGGTTCGGCTCGGATCGGCGCTTGATGAAATCCTGTCGAGCCACGACTATCCCGTGCCGGTCGCAAAACTCCTCGGCGAGGCAGTGGTGCTTGCCGTTTTGTTGGGCTCGTCGCTCAAGTTTGACGGGCGTTTCATCATGCAAACCAAAACCGACGGTCCGGTGCGCATGCTGGTCGTCGACTATGTAACGCCGGGCAGCGTTCGCGCGTGCGCGCGGTTTGATGCTGACGGCGTGTCTGCCGCGATCGCCGCCGGCAAGACGGCGGCCGGCGAGCTGATGGGACGCGGTCATCTGGCGATGACGATCGACCAGGGGATCGAGATGAGCCGCTATCAGGGCCTCGTCGCTCTCGCGGGCGGCGGGCTAGAAGATGCGGCTCACGAGTATTTCTTCCGCTCGGAGCAAATCCCGACACGGGTGCGGCTCGCGGTCGCCGAGGAGTTCTCCTCGGGCGCCGGCGGTCCGCAGCATCGCTGGCGGGCCGGCGGCATCATGCTGCAGTTCCTTCCAGCCAAGCCTGAACGCATGCGCGGGCCCGATTTCGATCCGGGCGATGCCCCCGATGGAACCAAGCCGCACCAACTGGCGGAGGACGAGGCCTGGGTCGAAGGCCGATCCCTGATCCAGACGGTGACCGATATCGAGCTGATCGATCCCGAGCTGTCGAGTGAGCGGCTACTCTATCGGCTGTTTCACGAACGCGGGGTGCGCGTGTTCAGCACCCAACCGGTGCAATCAAAATGCTCGTGCTCACGCGCAAGCGTCAAAGCGATGCTTGAGAGTTTCCCTCAGGAGGACCGCGACCACATGGTCGAGAATGGCGCGATTTCGGTGACCTGCGAGTTCTGCAGCTCGAAATACGTGTTTGCGCCCGAGGACGTCGGGGCGCACCGGCTCAATTAGGTGCAGCGGCTCAATCAATTGATCGTTCGTTTGCCGTCTGGACTATCGAGCGAGAACGCCGGAACGTCGATGTTGAACCGCTCGCCGCTTCGGCTCACCATGCCGTAGGTACCGACCATGAAGCCAGAGGGCGTCGGCAGCGGTACTCCGCTGGTGTATTCGAACGAAGCGCCGGGCTCAAGCACCGGCTCCTCGCCGACGACTCCGGCGCCGCGGACTTCCTGAACGCGTCCGAAAGCGTCGGTAATCCGCCAATGGCGCGTCTTGAGCTGCACGGTTTCCTGGCTGCGATTGTTGATTTCGACCGTGTAACTCCAGAAGAAATAGTTCTTTTCGTGAGAGGACCGTTCGGGCAAAAAACGGGGCGTCACCGTTACTTCGATGTTATGGGTGACTGTCCGGTACATGGCGCGAAATCCAATGGTTGATGTATCGGCGAACAAGCAAGCTTACCGCGACGGCGGCGTTCCCGCACCCGCCGGCATCAGCGCGCCAGTATCCCATGATTTGGCGACCCCGAGGAGTCGTACGGTCCCGGTCGAACGCGACCTCAGGCTCGATCTGTTTCGCGGCATCGCGCTTTGGCTGATCTTTCTCGATCACATCCCGTCCAACATCGTCAGCTGGATCACCATCCGCAACTACGGGTTCAGCGATGCAACCGAAATTTTCGTGTTCATTTCCGGCTACACGGCGGCGTTCGTGTACGGGCGCGCGATGCGCGAGCGCGGGGTTGTGGTGGCGGGCGCGCGCATTCTCAAACGCGCCTGGCAGGTCTACGTCGCGCATATCTTTCTGTTCGTGATCTACCTGGCGGAGATCGCCTATGTGTCGCGCAGCTTCGAAAACCCGCTATTCGCGGAGGAAATGGGCATTTTCGACTTCCTGCATCAACCGGACGTGACGCTTTATGAAGCCCTGCTGCTCAAGTTCAAGCCGGCCAACATGGACGTGTTGCCGCTCTACATTGTGTTGTTGACCACGTTTCCGCTGTTCCTGTGGGTGCTGTTGCGTCAACCAACGCTCGCGCTCGCCACCTCGCTCCTCGTCTACATTGCGGCGCTGCAGTTCGATATCAACCTGCCCGCCTATCCCGAAGGAACCTGGGCGTTCAATCCGTTTGCGTGGCAGTTGCTGTTCGCGTTCGGCGCCTGGTGCGCGATCGGCGGCGCCGAACGTCTTCGCGGCTTCATGCGCTCGCGCATCGTGCTTGGATTGGCCGTCGCGTACCTGGTATTCGCGTTCCTGATCGTGATGACCTGGTATTTCCCGCGCACCGGCTATCTCGTGCCGAGATGGCTGTCGGATTGGATGTATCCGATCGACAAGACCAATCTTGACGTTCTGCGGTTTGTGCATTTCCTCTCGCTGGCCGTCATTACGGTCCGGTTTGTTCCGCGCGACTGGCCGGTGCTTAAGAGCCACTGGCTACGACCAGCGATCATCTGCGGGCAGCATTCCCTGGAAGTCTTCTGCCTCGGCGTGTTTCTGGCGTTCGCGGCGCATTTTTTCATGGTTCAGGTCTCCGAATCCATCACCGCCCAGATCCTCGCCAGCGCAATTGGCATTGTCCTTATGGTTGCAGTCGCATGGCTGTTGACGTGGTATAAAAATATCGAAGGACGGAGCTCGGGATCCCGCCCGCCGGATGCCGACCTCGCGGGAGGCGAGGCATGAGAGCGCTAGCGATCGCACTTATCGGTGCGCTGTTGGGCACGTCCGGAGCCTTTGCGCAGACGCATGAGGAGTGTGCGGTTGCGGCGCACCTTGTCCCCGCAGACTATCCGCTGCCACGGGTTGCGACCGCCATCGCCAACAAACAGCTCAACATCGTGGTGGTGGGGACGCTATCGAGCCTGCTGGCGGGGCCCGCCGGCAAACAGGAAGCCTATCCGTCGCGATTGGAGGCCGCCCTCAGCAAGCAGCTGCCGGGCGTCACCGTCAAGGTCATCACCCACGCCAAGCCGCGCACAACCGCAGAGGACATGGAAAAGGAGATCGGGCATATCGTCAGCACCGACAAGCCGGCGTTGGTGATCTGGCAAACCGGGACGGTCGATGCGATTCGCCGCGTCGATACGGAAACATTCAGATCCGCAATCGAGGACGGCATTGAAGCTATGCAGGCCGGAAACAGCGACGTCATTCTGATGAACCCGCAGTACAGTCCCCGGACGGAATCAATGATCGGGGTGCTACCGTATGCGGAGGCCATGCGCTTCGTTGCACTGCAACACGAGGTGCCCTTGTTCGACCGGTTCGCTGTGATGCGGCAATGGGTCGAACTCGGCACCTTCGATCTGGTCGAGGCAACGAAAAAAATTGATACAGCGGAACAGGTTCACCAGTGCATCGCGGAGCTGTTGGCAGATCTGATTGTGAAAGCTGCCAAAATGACAGGGCCGGCGACGCCCGACCAACATTAATAAAAATAAAAGGTAGCATATTGCGCCGCACCGCTGATAGAACCGCCATATTAAAAAAACGAGAGTGCTCGGACCGACAGCCGAGCCGCACGACGGGACGCCGACAACGATGGGACAAGGATACCGGGGGGCGAGCTGCACCGCCGCCCTCCTCTCAGCTCTGTTTTTTTGTGTAACGCCGGCTTTGGCCGCGGCCGACGAGCCGACGACCTGCGACGGGCCGACTGATCTCGTGCGCCTTGAACGGCCGCTGGTCCACGTCGGTTCGCGGTTGGCGGCGCATGAGCCGGTGAAGATCGTCGCCATCGGATCATCGTCGACCGCTGGCGCGGGCGCGAGCTCGTCCAATGCATCCTACCCGAGCCGGCTCGCGGCCGAGCTCAACAGGCTCTATCCGGACGTGCCGGTCATCGTCCTCAATCGCGGGGTGAACGGACAGGACGCCGCCGAGATGCTGACGCGTTTCCGGCAGGATGTCATCGACGAGAAGCCGGATCTGGTGATCTGGCAGCTCGGCACCAACGCGGCCCTGCGTGATCTGCCGATCGAGGAGATCGGCAAACTAATCCGTGAAGGCATCCAGGAGATCAAGGACACCGGATCGGACGTGTTGCTGGTCGATCCTCAGTTTGCTCCTAAAGTGATCGCCAAACCCGAAGCGGAGGGAATGGTGCAGCTGATCGCCACGACCGCGAGCAGCAACAAGGTCAACATCTTTCGCCGTTTCGCGGTCATGCGACATTGGCATGAGCGCCGCGGCATGGCGTTTGACACATTCACGTCGCCTGACGGCTTGCACATGAATGATTGGGGGTATGGCTGCTGGGCCAAACTCCTGTGCACCGCCATCTCGGATGCAGCCAAGCGCGCCATTACGTCCGCCCAGGTGTCGCCCGCGGTGGTCCGCCCCAACAACAGGCCGGCGACGCAATAATCCGGTGTCGGTAATCAGTTATCGGCTCGACCCCAAAATCTGATTACTGACCACCGATTCCCGATTCAGGCCTGTTCCAGCGCCGTCAGCAGATCGGCAACCACATCGTCGGGATGTTCGAGCCCGGCGGAGAAGCGCACAGTACCGTCCGTAATGCCGAGTTCGGCGCGCGCCTCAGGCGTCAGGCGCTGATGCGTCGTCGTCGCCGGATGGGTGACGAGACTCTTGGCGTCCCCCAGATTGTTGGTGATGCGAATAAGCTTGAGCGCGTTGAGGAACCGGAACGTCCCGCGCTTGCCGCCCGCCACCTCCAAGGCAACAAGGGTCGAACCGCCCAACATCTGTCGTCGCACGATGTCCGCTTGCGGATGATCGGGCCGGCCCGGATAGATCAGCCGCGTGATCTTGGGGTGGCTCGCTAGTACCGTCGCAACGGCCGAGGCCGTCTCGGTTTGACGTCGTACGCGCAGGTGCAGGGTCTCGAGGCCCTTGAGCAGAACCCAGGCATTGAACGGAGACATCGAGGGTCCGGTCTGGCGGATCAATTGATGGATGTTGTCCTGGATGAATTTCTCGGACGCGAGAATGACGCCGCCGAGGCAGCGTCCCTGGCCATCAATGTGTTTGGTGGCCGAATAGACGACCACATCGGCACCGAGCGTGAGTGGACTTTGCCACAGCGGTGTGGCGAACACGTTGTCGACCACCAGGGTGGCCCCCGCCGCGTGGGCGATCTTCGCGACCGCCGTTATATCGATGACCTCGAGCACCGGATTGGTCGGGCTCTCGAGAAAGAACGTCTTTGTGTTGGGACGAACCGCCTTTTGCCATTGGTCGAGATCGGTGCCGTCGACAAGTGTCGAGGCGACACCGAAGCGCGGCAGAAAATCCTCGACGACCCAGCGACACGAGCCGAACAGCGCCTTGGCGGCCACCACGTGATCGCCGGCTTTGAGCTGCCCGACCAGCGCAGTCGTTACCGCCGCCATGCCGGTCGCGGTCGCACGCGCTGCCTCGGCCCCCTCGAAGGCCGCCATGCGGCGCTCGAACATCGCGACGGTCGGATTGGAGAACCGCGAATAGAGGAAACCCGGTTCCTCGCCTTTGAAACGCGCCTCGCATTGCTCGGCGCTCTCGTAGACGAATCCCTGCGTAAGGAACAGCGCCTCCGAGGTTTCGCCGAACGGCGAGCGCATGCCGCCGGCGTGGACGAGTTCGGTTTCAGGACGATAGCGGCGCGCGGGCGCAGGCATGAGGACCTCCAACAAAAATCCCGGCCGAAAAGTTTTCGAGCCGGGTTCCACAGGTCCCCCGGCCTTTTAGCGATTTGTTTAACGTGGCTGCAAGCCGGCCGGCTCAAATTGACCACGGGACAACCCGTTCCTAACAAGCGGCGCGGCTTTCCGTCAAGGCCGCTATTGGGTAGATCATCGCCCGACATGGCGCTGGCTCTTAATACCGCCGACAAGGGCATCCTGCCTGACCGCATGATCGATGCGCTGGTGCGGGCCGGCGCCATCGTTCCGGCGCGCCCGTTCGTGCCGGGGCAGATCCAGCCTGCGAGCCTCGATCTGCGTCTGGGCGATGTCGCTTATCGGGTGCGCGCAAGCTTCCTGCCGGGCCCCGGCACGTCGGTCGCCGACCGCGTCGCCGCGCTCAAGCTGCACCAGATCAATCTGGGCGAAGGTGCAGTGCTGGAGACAGGCTGCGTCTACATCGTGCCGTTGCTGGAGCGGCTTGCGCTTCCGGCTGATATTGCGGCTTCCGCAAATCCGAAAAGCTCGACGGGTCGTCTCGACGTGTTCACCCGCGTGATCGCGGATGGCACCCGCGGCTTCGACCGCATCGGCGCAGGCTACTCCGGTCCGCTCTATGCGGAGATCAGTCCACGCACGTTTCCGGTGCTGGTGCGTGCCGGCTCGCGCCTGTCGCAGATCCGGTTTCGGCGCGGCACCGCCACGCTCGACGCCGCAGCGCTCGCCTCCCTGCATGCGGCTGAACGATTGGTCGACGACGACAACGCCGACGTCAGCGAAGGCATCGCAGTCGGTGTCGATCTCGCCGGCTTCGATTCGCTCATCGGCTATCGCGCCAAGCGGCACACCGGGGTGATTGATGTCGATCACCGCGCCGGCTACGAGGTCGCCGATTTCTGGGAGCCAATCTCGGAGCGTGAGGGCAAACTGATCCTCGATCCGGATGAGTTCTACATCCTGGCTTCCAAGGAGGCGGTGCAGGTGCCTCCGGATTATGCCGCCGAAATGGTGCCGTTCGATCCGCTGGTGGGCGAGTTCCGCGTACACTACGCAGGCTTCTTTGACCCCGGATTTGGTTACGCGGGCGCGGGCGGCAAGGGTGCGCGCGCCGTTCTCGAGGTCCGCTCACGCGAAGTGCCGTTCATCCTCGAGCACGGCCAGATCGTGGGCCGCCTCATTTACGAAAGAATGCTGGCGCGCCCCGATAAGCTCTACGGCGAAGGCATCGGATCAAACTATCAGGCTCAGAGCCTGAAACTGTCGAAGCACTTCAAAGTCTGATCGTGCAGGGGCTCGCGTCGTATTGGATCAGGGCGCCTTCGCGGTCCGCAGCGCTTCCCAGATCCGGTGCGGCGTGAACGGCATGTCGAGATGCGTGATGCCGCAGGGCGCAAGCGCGTCCATCACCGCATTCGCGATCGTCGGGATCGCACCGGTTGTGCCGGCTTCGCCCGCGCCTTTGGCGCCCAGCGGGTTTGCGGGCGATGGCACCGGGCGGTCGTGCAAGCTGAGCTCCGGCAGTACGTCGGCGCGCGGCATGTAGTAGTCCATGAACGTTCCGGTCAGCAGCTGTCCGGTCTCCGGCTCGTACACGCAATGTTCGCCCATGGCCTGGCCGATGCCTTGCACCAATCCGCCGATGACTTGGCCCTCGACGATCGCGTGGTTGTAGATCGTGCCTGCATCGTCGACCGCGACGTAGCGGATGAGGTCGAGCACGCCGGTTGCGGCGTCGATCTCGACCTCGCAAACATGCGCGCCACTCGGGAATGCCGCCGACGTATTCATCTTGATGGTCGTATTGAGCGGATGACTGCCGCCGCCCGACAATTTCGTCGCCAAATCTGCGAAGCTGATGGAGACGTCAGTGCCCGACACCCGGTAGCGACCCTGTTCGAACACGAGATCGCTTTCGGCCACTTCGAGCTCTCTGGCGGCGAGCTCCGTGCCCTTGCGGATGATCTCGCGCGCCCCGGTCGCAAGCGCAGCGCCGTGGCTCATGAGCGAACGCGAGCCAAAGCTGCCGGTGCCGACGAGCGGCGGCCCCTCCGGGTCGCTGGCGCGCAATCTGACCTTGTCGGATGCGATGCCCAGAATGTCGGCGACGAGCTCCGGAAAGACCGTCTCATGGCCCTGGCCGGATGCGCCCGACAGCGTGAACAGATCAAGCGAGCCATTCGCGTCAATGCGGATCGCGATTTCTTCCTGGCCGACGCCGCCCGACGGTTCGATGAAGACTGCACAGCCGATGCCACGCAGCTTACCGCCGCGCTTTGCCGCGCGGCGCCGGCGCTCAAAGCCCTTCCAGTCCGCTTCCTCCAACGCCTGCTTCAAGAGACCTAGTGGATCGCCGCTGTCGTAGGTTGAGCCCGTCGGGGTCTTGTGGGGGAAAGCCGTCTTCGGAATCAGGTTCTTGCGACGTAGTGCGATGCGGTCGATGCCGCTGATGCGCGCCGCCTCATCAACCAGGCGCTCCGCCAAATAAGCGACGTTCGGCCGGCCGGCGCCGCGATAGGCCGTCGTCGGAGTTGTATTGGTGAACACAAGCTGATGCGATCCGTAGGCAGCCGGAATCCAATAGGCATTGATCGCGCTCGAGGTCGGCGCCGCGCCGGTGTTGATGAACGGGCCGGCATTGGATGCGTAGGCCCCCATGTTCACCAACCACTCGATGCGGATCCCGAGAAAATTGCCGTCCGCGTCGAGCGCCAGCGCGCCGGTGAGCCTGGCGCCGCGGCCATGGTGATCGCTCAGGATGCTTTCGGCGCGCGTTCCAACCCACTTCACCGGGCGACCAAGCAGCCGCGTCGCCAGGAACAGGGCGGCGAATTCCGGATAGACCTCGTTGCGCACCCCAAAGGCGCCGCCCACGTCGTTCGCGTGAATGCGGATTTTGTCCGGCGCAACACCAGCCACGTGAGCGAAGCCGCCGCGGACGTCGGCCATCCCTTGGGTCGGCAGATAAACGTCGTAGACGCCGGTTTTCGGATTGAACGAGGCAAGGCACGCCTTCGGCTCCATCGGGTTGCCGGCAATGCGCTGCGCGTGAAGCGTGACGCGCGCCACGTGGGCGGCCTTGGCAAACGCGGCTTCGGTCGGGGCGAGCGTACCGTATTCGTATTCCATGCCGAGGTTGCCGGGCACGTCCGCATGCAACAGCGGCGCACTGGCCGCGAGCGCGGCCTGCGCGTCGATCACGGCCGGAAGATCGCGGTATTCGACCGCAATACGCTCGGCGCCGTCCTGGGCCGCGGCTTCGCTCTCCGCGACCACGAGCGCAACTGGCTCGCCCACGAAGCGCACGCGCTCGTTCGCCAGCGCATGGCGATGCGGCAGCTTGAAGGAACTTCCGCCCTTGCCCTTCATGAACATGATCGCCGGCGGCGTCTTGAACGCGGCCTTGACCACGTCGGCGCCGGTCAGGACGGCGAGCACACCTGGAACCGCCAAGGCCGCGCTGGTGTCGATCGATACGATCTCGGCATGAGCGTGGTCGCTGCGCAGGAACCAGCCATGCGACTGTCCCTCGAGGTCCCAGTCGGCGGTGTATTTGCCGTGCCCGGACACGAGTCGAAAATCCTCACGCCGGCCTGTCTTGGATGTGCTTGCGTCCACGTGATCCACTCTCTGTTTTGCCAACTGCGCGCTATCCCGGCCGGGCAGGACGCCCGGCGAAACGATCGCTTAGCCGTCATGAATACCCATTTGGGCGAATCCGGGCATCCATAACAACATATTGAATAGACGCGGTTTTTATCGCCATTTTGACCGTGGATGCCCAAATCCGCGGGACAGGCATCCATGGGCGCGCTGCACTTAAACTTGCGCCGACATCAACAACGTGCATGCCGTTGTGCAATCGCACAGCTTTGCTGTCTCATCGCGGCTATTATGCGTGCCGCATGGGTCCGGCGAAGGTAAGCGTCGAGCGCACGTGCGGTGGACAGAAACGCGGATGGACCCGCATTGATCGTCGGTGTGGAGACTACAGCATGAACAGCACCGGGCGCTCGCACTTTCATTTTTGGCTGCGCGAGCTGCCCTACGGGGTAGTCTGGGTGCTGACCATCTTCGGCATCGCATACACGAGCTTCGCCAAACGGGCGCTGATCGATTACTGGGAGTTTCTCGCCGTTATGATCGGCCTCCTGTGCATCGTTACGGGATGGCGTCACGCCGAGAATCGGAACGATCGAATTCGGCTGATCTGGACACAGGTATTGCATTGGCTGGCGATTCTGGGCGCGATGAACCTCGTCCTGCTACCAACCGTCCAGACCATGCTCAATGTCGATGCGACCGGGCTCGCCATCCTCATGCTGCTGGCGCTCGGCACATTCATCGCGGGCGTGCATACGCTTGACTGGCAGGTCTCGCTGCTGGGGCTGGTGATGGCGCTGTGCGTGCCGGCGATCGCGTGGCTCGAACGCTCGGCATTACTGGTCGCGCTGATCCTCGTAGCAGTCGTGGGGGTAGGCTTGGCGCTCTGGTTGCGGTTACGCGAATTCCGGCGACACCAAGCGCAGACTTGATATTGTTCCGTCGCATTCGTTTCGGCGCGAAAGGGAGGCTGCATGCCCGACATCTGGAGCAAATACACGCAGACCGCGGCGCGCACGCACAATCCCGCCAGGATCGATTCGCGACGCCCACGATCGGGCACGCTCGATATCCACTCGCACGTCATGATCGAGGCCGCCGCGGAGCTGGTGAAACCGCACCTTCCGGCGGCACATGCGACGGCCACACAGGACACCATTACGCTCGGTAAGAAGCAAGACGCCGATCGCCGTTCCCGCCTGACACAAATGACTGAGCGGCTGGCCGATCTCGACCACATGGGCATCGCGATTCAGGCGATCAAGCCGACGCCGATGCAGTGTTACTACAACGTGCCACCCGAGATCGCGCTCAAGGCCGCCCGCATGATCAACGACGGTCTTGCCGAATTCGCATCACGGCGGCCGGACCGGTTTGTTCCGTTCGGCACGGTTCCGCTGCCGGACGCGGATGCTGCGGCCGCGGAGCTCGAACGCTGCGTGCACCAAATGGGCTTCAAGGGAGCGCAGATCCTGACCAACGTAAACGGACGCGAGTTGTCCGATCCGGCCTTTGATCTGTTCTGGGCCAAGGCCGAGGCTCTGGGGGCACTCATCGTCATTCACCCGCAGGGCTTCACCGCGCCGGGTCGGCTGGCGCGCTACTATTTCAACAATGTGATCGGCAATCCTCTCGATACGACGATTGCCGTCCATAACCTCATCTTCGACGGCGTGCTCGAGCGTTTTCCCAATCTGCGGATCCTGGCGGTACACGGTGGTGCGTTCGCGGCCACATATTCGGGACGTATGGACCACGCCTGGGGCGCACGCTCGGATTCCCACGGCACGCTGCCAAAGCCGCCGACGCACTATCTGCGCAAGTTCTACTTCGACACGGTCGTGTTCACGCCGCATCAGTTGGAAACCCTGGTTCGCCTGTTCGGTCCGGATCGCATCCTGATGGGAACGGACTATCCCTACGACATGGGCGAATACGATCCGGTCGGCCACGTTGTGTCGGTCGAAGGATTCGATGAAAAGACGATTGCGGCAATTGCGGGCGGCAACGCGCGCAAGCTGTTCGGCCTGAACTAGATGCACCGCTGACATCCCTTCGCCAGCAACCCGCGGGCCGTCGCATGACCAAGATCGCACTCGAGGAGCATTTTGTTTTTCCAGATTTTCTCGGCTACCTCAGCGAAGCGATGCCGCACGTCACGCATGAATCTTACGACCGTCTGATCGAGCAACTATCGGATTTCGGCGACAAGCGACTAGCCGCGATGGAGGCGGCCGGCGTGACATTCGCGGTACTGTCGCTGTCCGGCCCCGGTGTCCAGGCCGAAAAGGATACCGCACAGGCAGTCAAGCGCGCACGGCAAGCGAATGATCTGCTGGCCGAGCAGGTGCGGCGCCGCCCGGACCGCTACGGCGGCTTTGCGTATCTCGCCATGCAGGATCCCCGCGCCGCAGCCGACGAACTCGAACGCTGCGTGCGCGACCTCGGCTTCGTAGGGTCGATGATCAACGGCCACACCAACGGGGTTTATCTCGACGACCCGCGGCACGATCCGTTCTGGGAGCGCATGCACGCGCTCGACGTACCGCTCTATCTTCACCCCGACGACTCGTTCGTGAAGCCTTATGTACTGGAGGGGTGCGACGAACTGCTCAAGCCGACGTGGGAATGGACGACCGAGACGTCCTCGCACTTTCTGCGATTGGTGTTCGCGGGCGTGTTCGATCGGTTTCCACGCCTCAAGATCATCCTCGGCCACATGGGGGAGACGCTCCCCTATGTGCTTTGGCGTCTAGACAGCCGAGCCGCGCTGATCACCGACAAGCGGCCGCTCAAATCACCGCCTTCGGTCTACCTCAAGCGCAATCTGTTCGTGACCACCTCGGGTCAGTGCGACGACGTGCCATTGATTGCGGCGCTCGCGGCGCTCGACGATGAGCGGGTGTTGTTCTCGGTCGATTATCCTTATGAGGATTCCGCAACCGCGGGGCGCTTCCTGGACAAAGCCGCCATCGACGACAAGGTGCGCGACAAGGTCGCGAGCGGCAACGCGCGAAAGCTCATGAAGCTGAAGTCGGGCGGCTAGTTTTCCCGCACCACCGCGCTCTCGTGCCAACGGCGCAGCGCGAAGTGAGCGATCACGCTGGTTACGAAGAAGATCGCAATTCCGCTGAGCGAGATCAGCAGCAGGGCTGCGAACATGCGGGGGATGCGCAGCTGGTAGCCGGACTCGAGAATTCGATAGGCGAGGCCGGAGGCGCTGCCGCCTGATCCGGCCACGAATTCCGCCACCACGGCTCCGATCAGCGCGAGACCGCCGGAGATCTTCAACCCGGCCAAGAAGAACGGCAATGCCGCGGGCAGGCGCAGGTAGCGCAGCATTTGCCAGCGGTTTGCGCCATAGAGCTGGAACAGGTTGATCAAGTTGTGGTCGGCGGAGTTCAATCCGATGATGGTGTTGGATAGAATCGGGAAGAACGCGACAATCCAGGCGCAGATCAGCAGCGACAGCTTGATGTCGCCGACCCAGATAATGATCAGCGGCGCGATCGCGACGATCGGCGTGACTTGCAGGATCACCGCGTAAGGAAACAGCGATTTCTCCAGCCACTTCGACTGGGTGAAAATGATCGCTAGCGCAACCCCCACTGTGACCGCGGCGAAGAGCGCCGCAAAGGTGATGCGCAGCGTGATCAGCAACGCTTCCGACAGCGTGCCCCAGTCACTGATCAGGGTCTGCACGATCAAGAACGGGCC
>DATIPA010000238.1:0-28880 GCA_035472475.1 Xanthobacteraceae bacterium
GATGGTCCAGGTGGAGGGACGCGATCTACACCGCCTAGCGAAAAAACTTCCGACCCCCCTACCCCCGCGCCGAACGGCAGATCGTGGCCGGCCGATGCGATCGAACGCTGGCCGGTCGCGCGGCTCGTGCCATACGCACGCAATGCCCGCACACACTCGCCGGCACAGGTGGCCGAGATCGCCGGATCGATCCGCGAATGGGGCTGGACCACGCCTGCGCTGATTGACGAGACGGGCGGCATCATCGCCGGACATGGAAGGGTGCTAGCCGCGCACAAGCTCGGGATCACCGAGATCCCTGTCATGATCGCGCGCGGCTGGAGCCAAGCGCAGAAGCAGGCTTATACGCTGGCCGATAATAAGCTGATGCTCAACGGTAGTTGGGATCTCGAAAAACTGCGTGTTGAATTGACCGATTTGCGTAACCAGGCGGTCGATCTCGCGACGCTGGGATTTGGCGAGCATGAAGTCAACGATCTACTTGGGCACAGAGGAGGTCTGACCGATCCCAACGCTGTCCCCGAATTGCCGGTCAACCCGATCGCGCGAATTGGCGATATATGGCTGCTCGGGCGGCATCGGCTGGTGTGTGGCGATTGTACACGGATCGAGGCGATCGACGCCGCTTTGAATGGCACCAAGCCGCACTTGTGTCTGACCGATCCTCCTTATGGTCTGGAGAGCACGGTCAGCAAAAAAAACAAATATGTTCTTTCCAATGACAGTCCGGAAAGGCTGCATCAGCTGATCGCGGAATTCCTGCCGTTGGCGCGTAACGTCGCGCCACTTGTGGTTCTGACGCCTGGCAATGGCAATCAGCGATTATATCCAACACCGACCTGGACTATGGCGTGGTGCACGCCGGCAGGGATTGGCCGTGGACCGTGGGGGTTCTGTTGTTGGCAGCCGATCATGTGTTTCGGCAAGGACCCTAAGCTCGCCATGCGCAAGGGATGCCGACCTGATGCCACGGTGACCGATGACTGGGTCGAACATCCCGAAACGGTAATTTACGCCGACGCTATCATCCACACCGAACGCGCTCCGCGAACTGCGCATCCATGTGCCAAGCCAATCAATTTCTGGTCGTGGCTATTGGAGAGAGTCAGCGAAAGAGGTCAACTGATTTTTGATCCATTCATCGGTAGTGGAACGACCACAATCGCGGCCGAAATGACCGGGCGAGTCTGTCATGCTATCGAGATCAGCCCGGCATATTGCGATGTTACGATCCAACGCTGGCAGGCATTCACTGGTCAGCCGGCAACGCGTCTGAGCGATGGCGAGACTTACGCGAGCGTATCGAATGGCCGGACGTCGACCAAAGCCGACCGCGCTGCATAAGCTGCAGGGAACCTTTCACACCGGCAAGCACGGTCGGGACCGCACGCACGAACCGATCCCGCAGGGCGATCTCTATGCGGCACCGCACGGGCTCACCGCCGCGCAGCGCGCGAGCTGGCGTTATGCGATTGCGCACTCGCCGAAGTCTCTGCTCAAGAAGATCGACCGCGGCATGCTCAAGGTCTGGGTCATCGCCGAGGACCGTCTCGACACGGCGAACCAGATGCAGGCGCTGCTCGATCGCGACACCAAGCTCAAGCTGCTCGTGCGCGGACCGCTCGGGCTCATGCCGTCGCCCTATGAGGACATCATCGACAAGAATTCGAAGCGCATGTTCCGCGCCGCCGATCATCTCGGGTTTTCGCCGAGTGCGCGCCCGCGGCTGCACGTCGAGCCGCCGCCGGACGACGAGGACGACGAAGCGAACCCCTGGAAGCTTCTGCGTCTGGTGCCCGGGGGTCTGACCGATTAAGGCGCTCGAAGCCGGCGAGCCGCGCCGGTTCGTTCCCGCTGCAATCGCCTACGCCGAGCAGCTCGCAAACTCACCGGCCGCAGCGAGCTTTCACGCGCGCCTGGCGGCAGAGCGCTTTCTCCGCGATCTCGACGAGGCCAAGCATCCGGGCAGCCACTGGATCTTCCGCGACGAGCTGGCGATGCGCGCGATGCTGTTCGCCAGCACGATGCCGAACATTAAGGGGCCGGAAGCCGGCAAGCCGATCCGCCTGATGGATTGGCAGAAATTGGTGTTCGCCAATATTTTCGGGTTCGTCGAACGCGAAACCGGGACGCGCCGCTTTCAACGGGGGTCGGTGTTTGTACCCAGAGGCAACGGGAAGACCACGGTTTCGGCGCCACTGGCGCTTTATATGACCTTTGGCGAGGGCGAGGGCGGGGCCGAGGGCTACGCCGCCGCGGTCACCCGCGACCAGGCGCGAATCCTCTTCGACACTGCCACGCACATGGTCCGCCGCTCACCCGAGATCCGCAACGAATGGGGTGTGGGTGTCCTGACCCATTCGATCTTTCAAGCGGGGACCGCCTCGCGCTTTGTGCCGATTAGCTCGGACGCCAAGTCCCTCGACGGGCTCAGCGTGCAATGCGCGGTGTGCGACGAGATCGGTTCGCACCGTACCAGCGAGGTCTATGATGCGCTCCTTACCGGCCTGGCCAAACGTCGGCAATCGTTTCTCCTCTCGATCTCGACCGCCACCGGCAACACCGCCGGTATCGGTAAGCAGCTATGGGACTACGGGCTGCGGCTTCTGCAGCAGAGTCAGGAAGACGATCGGTTCTTTAGCCTCATCTATTCGATCGACGACGACGACGACCCGTGGGCCGAAGAGACCTGGATAAAGGCCAATCCGGGTTGGGGCCAATCGGTGCAGCCGGACGCGATCCGCGCGATCATGCGCCAGGCGCGCAACAACCCCGCCCAAGAGGCGGCTGCCCGCACCCGACACCTCAACGTCTGGGTCGGCGCCGACGAGGCGTTGTTCTCACTGCGTTCCTGGCAGGCGTGCACCGACCGCATGCTGCGTCTCGACGATTTCCTCGGCCGCCCGTGTCACCTCGCCCTCGATCTGGCCAGCCGCACCGACCTGGCGGCGCTGGCGATCGTCTTTCCCGAGCCCGACGACGGTTATGCCGTGTTCGCCCGCTGCTATCTGAACGAGGCCGCGGTCCTCGAGGCGCGGCACGCCTCATATCCGGGCTGGGCAGCGGATGGTGACCTGATCGTCACACCCGGCGAGGAAACCGACTTTCAAACCATCGAGGACGACATCGTCGATCTGTGCAAGCGCTTCCGGGTCGAGAGTGTGGCCTACGACCCGTGGGGCTCGACGCAGCTCGCCCAACGTCTCGGCGCGCAGGGGGTTCCGGTCGTCGAATTCCGGTCGACCACGCCGAACTTTTCCGAGCCGACCAAGGAACTCGATGCCGCGATGCGCGCCGGGCGCCTGCGCCACGACGGCAACGGCCCGCTGACCTGGTGTGTTTCGAATGTGGTCGGTCACTATGACGCGCGCAGCAATGTCTTCCCGCGCAAGGCCCGTCCCGAGAACAAGATCGATGGCGCCGTCGCGCTGATCATGGCGATCGCTCGCGTGATGACCTCGCCGGGTCCCTCAGTCTATGAGGGTCGAGGTTTATTGACACTCCAATGATTGAACTGGTATTACGGCGATACATCGCTTCGCTCCGCTACTCTGCGTATCGCCCCGCTCCGCTCCGCAGCACACGGCACCGCATCGCTTCGCTGCTCGCCGCTTCACCACGCTTCGCAACGCAGCGTTCCATCTCGATGGACCGCAATCTAGCGTGAGTCTTTGGTCCTGGCTCCGTGGAGCCACCAGCGCTGCACCGCCGCCGATTCCAGTCCCTGCCGTGCCCGAGCAGAAGCAGGACATTGTCGGTGCGATGAACAGCCTGGCATTCCCGCAGCCGATGCTGTTTGCCGCGCTCGGCGGCCAGGTCAGCAACACCGGCGTGCCGGTCACGCCGATGACCGCCTTGCAGGCCGCCGCAGTCTACGGCTGCATCAAATGCATCTCCGAGGACATCGCGGGCCTCGTGCTGCAGATCCGCCGCCGCTCGCCGGCCGGCGGCTGGATCATCGACTACCGGCACCCGCTCAACGAACTGATGCGCCGGCCGAACCGCTGGCAAAGCCGCTTTCAGTTCTGGGCCTATGTGCTGACCGCCTATTGCCTGCGCGGCAATTCCTACATCGTCATCCAGCGCGACCAAGCCGGCCGCCCGGTCGAGCTGGTGCCGGTCAGCCCCGACCGCATCACATTGCAGATCAGCCCCGAGGGCAATCTCTGGTACCGCGTCAACAGTCTGCATATCGGCTTTGGCGTGCTGGTGCCGGCCGAAGACATGCTGCACCTGAAAAACATGTCGCTCGACGGCTATGTCGGAATCTCACCGATCGCCTGCGCGCAGGACGTGATCGGGCTGGCGCTCGCCGCGCAGCAGCACGGCGCCATCCTGTTCCGCCAGGGCGGCCAGATCAGCGGCGTACTGCGGCATCCAGGTAAACTATCGAGAGAAGCGACTGATAATCTTGCCGAGAGCTGGCGTAATACTCATACCGGAGTCCAAAATGCTTACAAAGTTGCGATTTTAGAAGAAGGAATGAGCTTCGACAAGGTCGCGATCACCAACGAGGACGCGCAGTTTCTGCAGACGCGCCAATTTCAGGTCGCCGACATCTGCCGCATCTATCGTGTCCCGCCGCACAAGGTCGGCGACTACGCCCGCGCCACCTTCGGCAATGTCGAGCAGCAGCAGCAGCAATACATCGACGACTGCCTGGCACCGCACACCGACCAGCTCGAAGATCTGATGAACGAGCAATTGCTGTTCGACGACGAGCGCCCGGACTACCAGACGCATTGGGACTACACCTCGATGCTGCGCGGCGACCAGACCCAGCGCTACCAGGCCTACCAGATCGGCCTCTTAAACGGGTTTCTGTCGCGCAACGAGGTGCGCGGTCTGGAAAACATGAACCCGATCCCCGGCGGCGACGAGTACCGGGTGCCGCTCAACACCGCGCCGACCAACGTGATGCACCCGGAGACCATCCCGCAGCAGATCCCCAATGGCGCCGACGATGCAGCTGGTGACGCCGCTTAGGTTCAAAGAGATCAACATCGAGCGGGGCAAACGCCCGATTGTGCGCCGCGCCGGTGCGCCGCTCGTCGGCGTGCGCAAGCAGACCGTCGAGACCGTCGAGCAGCTCGATGAGCGCACCCTGCGCTTCGTGCTGTCGACCGGGACCATCGACCGCGATCTCGACATGATCGATCCGGCCGGCTGGCGCCTCGATCATTTCCAGAAGAACCCGGTCGTGCTGTGGGCGCACCAGGCGACGCTATTGCCGGTCGGCAAGGCGGTCGCGACCGGCAACACCGGTGGCCGCCTGACTTCTGCCGTGCAGTTTCTGCCGTCCGAAGGCTACGGTGCGGCGAGCGAATTCGCCGACAGCGTCTACAAGCTCGCGCGCGACGGCTACCTGGCCGCGACATCGGTCGGTTTCCGCCCGCTGCGCTGGGATTTCACCGCCGACAAGGACCGCGGCGGCGACGACTGGTTTCCCGGGATCGACTACCACGAGCAGGAGCTGGTCGAGTTCTCGATCTGCACCGTGCCGAGCAATCCCGAGGCTCTGCTTGAGCCAGTGCCTAGCGGTGCCGCCCATGGCGAGGCGCCCCCTCTGCCCGAACCGCTCGCCGCCGCCTTTGCCGCGCACGGAAAGCGGCGCCGGGTGCTGCAGCTCCTCGAAGCGACCGGATGATCACCAAGCCGGTGCCGTCGCCCTCGGGCGGCGAGACCGAAGACGAGTACGTCAATCGCTGCATGGGCGACGACGCCATGCAGGAGTACGACCAGGATCAGCGCGCAGCGATTTGTTACCAGACGTTTCGCGACCGGTCCCTAACCCCGGAGGCCAAGATGCGCTCGATCATCAGCAGACAACCCGAGCCCAACGAGGGCGAAACCCGCGAGGACTTTGTCGATCGCTGCATGGCTTTCGAAGGTTTGGCGGACAGGGATCCGGACCAGCGGGCGGCGATTTGCAACGACGCCTATCGCCAGTATGTCGCACCACCCGACGAAGACGGTGAAGCCGCCTTCCGCCCGCGCGACAAGCTCAGCGAATTGAAGCGCCGGCGCGCCGGGCTCGTCGCCCGCATGCAGGCGATCGTCAAAGCCGAGGACGAGCTCGTCGAGGGCGAGAACCTGACGCCATGCGCGACCGCCGAATTCGAGCAGCTGCGCAAAGACATCGCCGCGCTCGACGCCCGGCTCGCCCGCCAGCAATACGCGATGGCGGCCGACGCCAGCGCCTCACGCAGCGAGGGCACCGACATGACAATCTATGCGGGCGGGATGAACCGGGGCGGCATGCGGGTCTGGGCGGAGCCCAAGAAGCGACCGCGCCAAGGCAAGGGCCTGCAGGCCGCGCGCTGGATCATCAGCCTCGCACACGTCAAATGGTATGGTGCTGAGAAAGCCGCCGAATTCATCTGGAACAACTTTCATGATGAAGAAGTCGCCAAGGCGGCGCTCAACACCCAAGTCGTCAGCGAGGGCGGCGCCCTGATCCCGCAAGATTTCCTGCAGGACCTGATCGAGCTGTTGCGCGCCAATACCGTCGTGCGCGGCGCCGGCCCGATGACTGTCGGGATGCCGCTCGGCAATCTGACGATCCCGCGGCTCGCCGGTGGTGCGAGCGCGTCCTATCAGGGCGAGCTAGATGACATTGAGCTGACGCATCAGGTATTCGATGACGTGAACCTGCGCGCCCGCAAATTGACCGCGATGGTGCCGGTCAGCAATGACCTGTTGCGGCGCGCACCGTTTGGCGTCGAGGAGATCGTGCGCGACGACCTGGTGCAGACCATCGCGCGCAAGGAGGATGTCACTTTTCTGCGGTCGGACGGGTCGGACATGGCGCCGGTCGGCTGGCGCGGCTGGGTGATGCCGGACAACCTGATCGTGATTGCCGCCGGCGGTGATCTCAACGCCGTCGTCGCCGGCATCGCCGCGATGAAATTGACGCTGATCAACGGGCTCTCTCGCATGCTGCGGCCCGCCTGGTTCATGGCGCCGGAGATCATCGAGTTCATCCGCACGCGGCGCGACGACGTCGGGGGGTTTTATTACAAGGACGAAGTCGATCGGGGCACATTGGACGGCATCCCGATCCACATGAGCCAACTGATCCCGACCAACCTCGGCGACGGCCGCGGCTCAGAGATCTACCTGGTCGACATGGCCGATACGGTTCTCGCCGACACCATGCAAGTGCAGGTCGACGCTTCCGACGTCGCCGCCTATTACGGCACGGACGGCAAAGTGATCTCGACCTTCCAACGCGACCAGAGCCTGTTCCGCATCATCAGCGCGCACGATTTCAACATGCGCCACCTGCAGAGCCTGGCGATCGGCCTGGTCAACGATTGGAAGTTCGAGGGGCTCGCCGGATCGCCCGGGGCGCCGTGGTCGACCCAGCCGCTCAACACGACCTGGGCACAGGCGCCCGCGGCGTGGCCGGCGGTCGAGACCGGTGCGGACGACCCGCCGCGATTGTGGGACCCGGGCGCTTCGCAGAGTGCCGCATTCGACGGGCCGCTGACCAATCGACCCGGAGGGCTGCCGCGACCGGAGGAGGGGGGCGAAGGGGGCGAAGGGGCCGCAGCGCCGCCGCCGCCGCCGCCGGATGATGCCGCGCGCCGCAACCGGACGCCGCGGCCGAGTACCACAGAATGAACACGCCGCAGCCGCCGCGGGTCAGCGGCGGCCCGACCTTCGCCGTGCGTTTCATCCGTCCCTGGCACAGCTACTATCCCGGCGACTGCGCGACGTTCCCGGCGCGTGATGCGCGTTCCCTCGTCGCGCGCCGCTATGCCGAACGGATCAACATGCCGGACGGCCCGCCGCCGGAGGGTGGACAATTCGCGCTGCGCTATCCGACCGCTCAGGTCAACAAAGGTCCCTAATTGTTCGCCTCGCTGCGCATTGTCACGCCGCCCGAGCAAGAGCCGGTCGCCGTCGACCTGGTGCGCCGGCATTGCCGGGTCGATGCCGACTACGACGACGACCTCTTGGCGATCTATGCGGCGAGTGCCCGGCAATGGGCCGAAGCGTGGCTCAACCGCGCGCTGATCACCCAGGAACTGCGCTATACGATCAGCCACTCGCCGCCGCCGACCGCTTCGCCGCTGGTGCCGCAGAGCCTGATCGTCTTCCCGCTCAACTGGCCGCCGCTGATCCGCCGGCCGATCGCGTTGCCGCGGGCTCCCTGCACCGCGATCAAATCCGTCGCCTGGGGGCCGGCCGACGCGGAGCTGCACCCGGCCGCACCCGAGCTCTACGCGGTCAATCTCGGGGTCGAGCCCGCGCAGGTCATGATCAGGCATTCGCTGGTGCCGATCGTCCCGACGATGTCGGTCGCCTTCGATTTCGTCGCCGGCTATGGCGCGCCCGACGACGTGCCGGGACCGATCAAGAGCGGGATCCTGCTGCTGACCGCGTACCTCTACGAAGGCCGCGGCGACGTCAACAGCGAGATGCCCGAGGCACCCTGGCAACTGATGGCGCCTTATCGCTTGTGGACGTTCAGCGGGTGACGGCTCGGGGCCGCCTGATGCGCTTCTCGGACCGGACCGCTACCCTAATACCCGGCGCGCTCCTCGCGGGTCCTGGGGCTCCGGCGGGGATCATCCATGCCCGATAACCCCGCGGGCTCGCTGCCGTCCGCGAACGGCATCGGCGCGCTGCGCTGGAAAGTCAGCATGTACCGCCGGCTACAAGATCCGGGACCGCATAGTGCGATCTCCGAATCCTTTATCCCTATCGTGACCGTCCGCGCCGATGTTCAGCCGACCTATCCGACGACCTTCGCCGCGTCGGCGGAAGTCGACGCGCCGATCACCCACCTGATCCGCGCGCGCTGGCTCGACTATGTCGAAAACACCTATGTGATCTTTCGCACCACCAAACGGCCGGATGAGACGTTTCGCACCGAGCTGTTTCGCGTGCGCCGGGTCAAGGAGATCGCCGGCCGCAAGCGCTTCGTCGAGATCGAGGTCGAACTGGAAAAGGTCAAGACGACCCAAGGCGACAGCGACGAAGAGCGCGAGCTACTGTTCGCCGAGAACCCGGTGCGGCTGAACTAGTGATGAAACCCGAAATAGCCCAGCAGCGCGACGAGAGCAGCCATCACTGCGGCACCGGCGCCGAAGGCCGCAAAACCCAGTTTCCAAGGTTCGAAGCGCAGCAATCCGCGCTTGTAGTCGGTATCGGCTCGCTTGTTTTCGATGTCGGCTTGCATGAGTTCGATCCTCACGCGGCGCTCGTCTTGCTCAGTATAGCTCATAATACCGGCCGCGCTGCTAGCACATAGACATGGGCGCGCTCAAGCTCACGATCACCAACTGGGGCGAGGTGGCACTCGACAAGCGCGGCGTCGCCAAGCTGATGCGCTCGGCCGGCAACGACATCAAGACGAAGACGGCGCGAGGGTTGGCACGTGCCGTCGGCGGGGGCCGCATCTACCGCGGGGGTGGTGGTGCGGCCTACCGCGGCGCCTACCGGCCCGGACCCTATCAGGCCTCGGCACCGGGCGACTGGCCGGTCAGGGTGTCGAATTCGCTGCAGCGGTCGCTCGCGGTCCGCGTCCTGCCCTCCGGCGAGGGTTTCATGGTGCGAGCGCGACAGTTCTATGCGCTCTTCCTCGAGGCCGGCGCTCGAGGTGGCGGCAACCCCTACGGAGGCCGCGGGTTACGCGTCCGGCCGCGGGCGCGGGAGCGGCGACATCGTGGCACCGGGGGAGTGCGCACCTTGTCGCCGCGCCCGATCCTGTCGCGCACGATGCGCCAGGAAGAGCCGAACCTGCAGCGCCGCGTCCGCACCGCGCTCGATCAGGCGCTGACCTGGCGCGAAACGAAGGCGGCGATCTGATCATCGAAGCAACGATCGAGCACTTGCGCGCCTACTGTCCGCCGCTGGCGCGCCGCGTCGCGGGTGCTGCCGATTTCCGGCTCGGCCTGCAGAACTACAACGCCAACTTGGCGCTGCCCGCCGGCTTTGTGATCCCGCTCGATCAGGACAGCGACGGGCCGCAGAACATGGTCGGCATCTGGCAAGTGGTCAGAAAGACCATAGGCATCATCGTCGAGTTCGACGCGACACCTGACCGCCGCGGCCAAGTGCCGGCGATGAGCTACGACGCGATGGAGGCCGCGCTCTTTCACGCGCTCTTGAACTGGCTACCGATCGAATGCCGCTCGCCCAATGGTCAGGGCTACAGTTTCGTCGGAGGACGTTTTCTCGATCTCGACCGCGCGCGCCTCTTCTACCAATGGGAATTCGGCCTCGCCTACCAGCTCGACGACACCGACGGGTGGCAACCCGAGTCCGAATGGCTGCGCCGCATCGAGGTCGACATCCACAAGGCACCGCTGTCCGAGCATCCCGACCCGGCTGCGGTCGTGCACATCAACACCATGGGGACCACCTGGGACGGTGATCAGACGATCTGGGATGCCGGCCGCTCCGACTGGGATCTTGCCTGGTGACCTCGCAGATCGACGTCGCCATCCCGGTATTCGGCAACCCGACGACCGCCAGTGTGCGCGACAACTTCGCCGTCGCCGCCGACGAGATCACCGCGCTGCAGGACGCGCTCGCCGAGATGGAGATCGGCGGACAGGGCCCAGCCGGACCGCAGGGACCGCCCGGACCGCCGTCCACTGTGCCAGGGCCGCCCGGACCGCAAGGCCCACAGGGACCGCAAGGCGAACCCGGAGCGGATGGTGACATAGGATTGACCGGCGATCCCGGACCCGTCGGTCCGCCGGGACCAGACGGTGAGCCCGGACCAGTCGGCCCGGAGGGACCGCAGGGACCACAAGGGCCGCAAGGGCAGACCGGGCCGCCGGGATCGGGCGAAGGTGGTGAAGGCATACCGGGACCGGAAGGGCCTGCCGGACCCGCCGGTCCGACCGGACCCGCCGGCCCGCAGGGACCGCCCGGAGAAGACGGCGCAGACGGGTTAGACGGTGAAGATGGATCTCCCGGCGAGACGGGGCCGCAGGGACTCCAGGGTCCAGCTGGTGCAACTGGACCTCCCGGCCCAGACGGTACGACCGGAGCACCAGGTGAGACCGGACCGGCCGGACCAGCCGGCGCCGAAGGTGAGCCGGGACCGGACGGCGAGACCGGGCCGCAGGGACTGCCCGGCATTGACGGCAGCACCAGCCGCACCGTCTCGTGGCTCGCCGGCGCCAATCCGGCCGGCGGCACGATACTCCTCGCCGACCGAGCGATGACCATCACCAGCATCACCGGCGTCGTCGAGGTCGCCAACGGCGCGGCTGCCGGTGTCACGGTCGTCAAGGCTGCCAACAACACGCCGTTGTCGGCCGGTACGCCAATCCACAACGTAGCGTTCGACGCCAACGGTAGTGCCGGGATCTACCAGACCGGAATACCAAGCCTCACTACCCTGAACCCGGGCGAGCGGCTCGGGCTGATCACCAGCGGCACGTTTGGCGCCTCAGTCGGCAGCGTCACGGTGACCGTCCAATGATCCTGCTCAGCACCAGTGCCATTCCCCTTGGTGAAGGTTGGTCACTTCTCGACTACACCAGTGCGAGCGGTGTCGGGGCAGGGAGTATCGCCACGACCTCCCCCATCGATACGACAGATGCGGATCTGCTGGTTGCCGTAACACAGTCGTATTCTACGACTACTCCAATGATTGACAGCAAAAGCAATATTTGGCTGACGGGTGTCGTCAGCCCCCACCCCTTCACGATCGTTTGCATATTCTATTGTCATCGCGGCATCGTAGGTATCGAACATAGCTTTACGTGGTATGGGGATTATGGGGCGCTCCAAATTCTGGCGTTTAAGGGATCAGCAGCAAACCCGGCAGACCAAGTAAATTCTGAGTATCTCCAAGATGCCGCAACTATTCAGCCCGGTTCTATTATACCTTCACAATCAAATTCTCTGATCGTCTCGGGTTGTTGTAACAACCAAAATGTATATTCTATAGACAGCGGCTTCGAAATCACAAACACTATACCCAATGTTGGAGCCCTAACCATGGGCGGAGCTGCCGCATATCTTTTGCAACCCGATGCTGTCGCCGTCAATCCGACCTGGACAATCCAGCCGGCTGGAGTTGCTGCTGCAATTATGTCTTTCACAGGAGCTTGACATGGCCGACGATCGCTTGCTCGCCGCATACCCGCGCCAGCCCGTGGTGCGGGACCGCAATTTCTCGGGACTGGTGCATTGGGCGGGCTATACCGCGTCATTGCCGATCCCCGAGGAGCGGCCGACCGAGGACTGGGTACGCCTGCGGATCGTCGCCGAGCGGCTGCCCACACAGGCCCAGAACTATGTCGAGCGCACATTGAGCTTTTTTCTGCAAGATCCGACGACCGTGACCAATATCCGGCAGTTCTTGAACCCGTGGAACGACGAAGGCACCGAGGTCGCGCTGTCGGCGCAGATCGAAGGCATCATCGGCAGCTTCATGCCGCGCTTTGCCCGGTTCGATGTCTCGGATGCGCAGATCGACGCGTGGTATGTGAGCCACGGTTTCGACGCGCCCGGCGCGCCCATTGAACCCGCCGAACCCGCTGAACCCGATCCTATGACGAGGAGGCGCAAATGAGAGTGAAACCCGCACCGCAGCGCATGGTGCGCGATCCGCTGACCAACCAGCTCCTACCCGAGGACGGGCGCGAGGTGCCCGACAATCAATTCTGGCGGCGCCGGATTCGCGACCGTGACGTCGTGATTGTCACCGCCGCGCCGGCACCGACTGCGCCGCCGCCGCAGAGGAGAGCCGAGTAATGGCAATCCAATTCACTTATTACCCCGAGAGCAACCGGGTTCCCGGCATCTTTGTCGAGATGGACCCGAGCCAAGCCAATACTGCGCTGACACTGCAGCGCAGCCTGTTGCTCGGCCAGATTACCGAGGACGGTGCGGCGACGCCGAACACGCCGCTCGAGGTCGAGTCGGTGGTGCAGGTGCAGCAGATGTGCGGGCGCGGCTCGATCCTCGCGCAGATGGCGACCAACTATCTCGCCGGTGACAATTTCGGCGATCTCTGGCTTTTGCCGCTGGCCGATGACGAGGCCGCGATGGCGGCACATGGCGAGCTCGCGATCACCGGCCCGTCGACCGCCGCCGGCACGCTGAACCTCTATCTCGGCGGCATCCGCGTCCGCATCCCGGTCTATGCCGCCGATACCGCCGCGGCGATCGCGACCAGCATCCGCACCGCAATCAACGCCAATCTCGATCTCGCCGTGACCGCCGCGGGCACCACCAACACGGTGGCGCTGACCGCACGCAACAAGGGCGAAGCGGCCAACGACATCGACATCCGACTGAACTATCTCGGCCAGGCCGGGGGCGAAGCGACACCCGCCGGCGTCGAGATCGCGATCACGCCGATGTCGGGCGGCACCGCAAACCCGGAGATCGCCGACGGGCTCGCGAACTTGAGCGACCAGACCTTTGATTTCATCGTGACGCCGTACACCGACACCGCCAATCTCGACATGATGAAGTTCTTTCTCGACGACCACCAAGGCAGGTGGTCATGGGAGCAGATGCTCTATGGCGGCGCCTTCAGCGCCTACCGCGGAACCTTGGGCCAGTGCACCTTTTTCGGCACTCGGCGCAACGATCAGCACATGAGCATCATGGCGTTCAACGACAGTCCCGATCCCGCCTGGGTGTGGGCGGCGCAGATCGGCGCCTTCTCGGCGTCGAGCCTGCGGGTCGATCCGGGTCTGCCGCTGCAGTATATCGGCACGCAGCTGAAGGCGCCGCCGCTGCAGTCGCGCTGGATCTTGGGCGAGCGCAACACATTGCTGTTCGACGGCATGTCGACCTTCCGGGTCGGCGATGACGGCAGCGTCATCATGGAACGCATGCGGACGACCTATCAGCGCAATGCAGCCGGTGCCGATGACGACAGTTATCTCGACACCGAAACCATGTACGGGTTGATGTACGTCGCGCGAAACTTGGCGAATTACTTGCTGACCCGCTACGCGAGGAAGAAGCTGGTCAGCGACCAGACCCAGATCCTGGCCGGTTCGAACACGGTCAACGCGCTGATGATCAAGGCTTCGACGATCGCCGCCTATCGGGCGCTCGAAGCCACCGGTTTCGTACAGAACAGCACGATCTTCGCCAAGGCGATCGTCGTCGAGAATGCCGGCCGCGGGCTGGTCAAGATCCTGGCACCCGTCGACCTGGTCAACCAACTGCGCCAGATCGCGATCCTGCTGCAATTCCGCAAGAGCTAACGGAGGCGCTCATGCCCTGCGAAAGACTGGCCGGGGTCACCGGTCTTACGATCGACGGCACCGCCTACATGGTGGTGTCGGACGTCACCTGGTCGCCCGCCCGGTGGCGCCGCGAAACCCTCGTCGGCCTCGACAGCGTGCACGGCTTTTCCGAGGTGCCGCTACAGGGCTACATCGAGGCCACACTCAGAGACTCGGGCGCGATCAGCGTCGGCGATTTCAACGAGATGCGTTGCGTCGAGGTGCTCGTGACCCTCGCCAACGGCAAGGTCGTCGGCGGCGCCAATTTGTGGAACACGACGGCGCTCGAGGTGCGCGCCGCGGAGGGGACCTTTCAGGTGCGCTTCGACGGCACCGACGTCGCGGAGCAATAACCCATGCAATCGCTCGAAACCCGCGGCAATGGCGAGATTGCCGAACCCGGCGGCGACGAGCCGCGGGTCCTCGACATCGAACTCGACCCGCCGATCGAGTGGAACAACAAGACGTATGAGACGCTGCACCTCGAAGAGCCGACCGCGCACATGGTCGAGCGCGCCGAGCAGGAACTCGCCGGCAACATGAGCGTGCACGCGCTGCGCAAATATCAGATCGCACTGGTCAGCCACGCATCCGGGCAGCCGCGCCAGGTGATCGAGCGCATGCGCATCTCGCAGGTCCGCGAGGCCGCCGATTTTTTATCGCGCTTTATCGGCGGTGGCCAAGCAACTGGCGAGAGTTGACCGCTGATCTGGCGCGCTGGTGGCATTGGGGACCGCAGGACGCATGGTCGCTGACCGGGACGCAGCTCCTCTGGTGGCTCGATCAAGCCAATCGCATCGGTGCGCGCGAACAGAACCGAGACCGCGAATAGATGGTGGCGCGATGCGTCGTGATGAGTCGCGGGGCGGTGCGGAGCGTGACGAAGCGAGGCGATGCGTTGAGCGGCGGTGCGACGTGTTGCGACGCGGTGTGGTGCGAAGCGCAGCGGCGCGACGACGGAAGAGCGTAGGATAGCCTGATTTGGCGGGATATTCAGTAACTTTTAGCGTCGTCGACAATGCGACCCGCCAGATCGAGGCGATCAACCAGCGCATGCGCCAGATGCGCGCGCCGATGGAACGCCAGTCGCGGGCGATCCGCGAGTTCGTCGACGTCTCGGGTCTGCGCCGGGTAGCGGACGGGTTTACCGGGATCGGCCGCGCCGGGCTCGCGGCGTTTTCGTCTTTGACGCGCCTTGTCCCGGTCATGGGGGCACTGACCGGGGCCGCCTCGATCGCCGGGCTCGGCCGGCTCGTGAGCACCTGGAGCCAATTTGGCGCGAACCTGCAGCGCGATGCCTCCCGCATCGGCACGACGACACAGGAACTCGAACGGCTGCGCAACGCCATCGTCGAGGGCGGCGGCTCGGCCAACACCATGGTGCAAAGCCTCAAGGATCTGACCGACGCCTCGGCCAGGGCTTTTACCGATCCCGGACACAACCAGCAAACGTTTGCGCGGTTTCAGCAGGCCGGTATTTCATTGCAGGGGCTCAATGGCCAATTGCGCAGTTCGACCGAGCTGATGCCCGAAGTCCTGCAATTCATCGATTCGTGGCCAAACCCGACCGATCGGATGAGGGTGGCGACCGATCTCGGCGGCACATCGCTGTATGACCTGACCGAACAACTGCGCATGGCGCGGCGGCCGGGCGAGACGCTGACCGACACCTGGGGCCGCCTGAATGAGAAGGCCAGCCAGTTCGCTGCGCTGACCGAACAGCAAAAAGCGGGACTGCAGCGCTATCGTGAGGCGGTCGGCGGGATGACGGTCGCATTTAATGAACTCAGTAAAGGGATCGGCACGACCCTCGCGATTGCACTGACGCCATTGATCAATAAATTCAGCGACTGGGTTGCTCGAAATCAGCCCGAGATCCAGCGCGCAGTCGATGAACTCGCGACCGCCTTTGGGCAATGGCTCGAAGGCGTGAATGTCGATCAATTGCTGGCCGACCTCTCGGAGGTCGGAAGAATCATCGGACGACTGGTCAGGGCGGTTGGCGAGTTGATCAAGATTTGGGAGCGGTTGCACGGAACCTATCGGGTGACGGCCGCGGACATTCTCGCCGGTTCGCCGCTCGCGGCCGGATTGAGCGCGGAAGAGAAGGCACGGATTGTCGCCGAAGCGACCCCCGCGGGTGAAGCGCCGCCACCCGTGCCGCAACGCTCGCTCTATGAACGCCTAGGCTTGCCGCGGCTGGGTCCTGCTCCAGTTGGTGCCGCCCCCCCGAGGAGGCCGGCCGCCGCTGCACCCGCCGCACCAGCGGGTCAGCCTCTGCAACCGATTGCCGGCAGAGTGGCACCCGGTGCGCTGCAGACGCGGCTCGAAGACATTATCCGCGATTCGCCGCTCGCCGGAATGGCCCCGGAAGACGCCGCGCGCTACGGGATCAAGACCGGCGCGCCGCACGAGTGGGCACATCTGATGACCCAGCTTGCCGGCCAGGAAAGCGGCTTTCAGGCAGGTGTGGGGAATACCAGCGAGAGCGAGCGCGCGGTCAGCGGCGGTGCGGGCTCGCATGGCCTCTTCCAATTGTCGCCGCAGGACGCCATCAACTACGGGATTCAGGACAAGCCGTTTACCCTGGAGCAACTGCAAGATCCCGATTTTAATGCGCGCGCTGCGGTCCAGATCGCCGCCAAGCGTATCCAACAAGGCGGAACGATCAGGAAAGGTTTGGGGGCCTATTGGGGGCCGGTCAAACGCGGTTGGACACCATCGACCGCACCAGTCGCCGCGCCCGGTGCCGGCGATTTTGACCGCATGGTCGCCGATCAGGGCCTACCATCGGGGGTCAACCCGCAGCTTCACGAGTCGCTGGTCGCCGGCTTTAATGCGGCATTGCCGCCCGGCTATACCGCAGAAGTCATTTCGGGAGTGCGACGTGGTGATACCGGCTCACAGCACTACACGGGCTCAGCCGAAGATTGGCAAATCACTGGCCCGCAAGGCCAGAAGATCCCAAATCGGGGCGAGGATGTCAGCGGGCTTTATCGCCAAGCCGGGGTGCAGAGTCTCGCCTACATGATGGAGAAATACCCAGACCTGGCGACGCGATTCGCCCACGGCGCGCATTTCGAGACCAGCCGCGGTTCCGGTGAGGCCGATATCATGCACTACGATATCGGTGGCCCGCGCGGGCGCATCGGCGATCCGTTGAGCGAACACCGTGAGGCGGCGGAATTGTTGAGGCAACGCCGCAGCATGTTTGCCGAGGCTGCCGGCGAGCCCGCCGAAGTCACCGGGGGCGCCCCGGTCTCGGGCTCGGTCGATGTCACCGTGACGCACAAGAACCCGCCAGCCGGGGCGACGATGACCGCGACCGCGGAAGGCGACGGCATCAACCTGGCGCCGCCGCGCACCGAACACCAGCAGCTCGCCGCCGCATGATCTCGACCAGCGACCTCGCCCAGACCGCCGGGTTCAACCTGCGGGCCGACAACCGCGAAGGCGGTTGGCTCGACTCGCGCTGGTGGGAGCAGCTTCAGCCGGCTTCGTGGCGCGGCGTCGACTTTGTCATGGATGCCGCGGAGAACCGGGCGGGCCGCCGCACCGCGGTGCACGAGTACCCCTACCGCGATACCGTCTGGGTCGAGGACCTCGGCCGCCTGCCGCGCCGCTTCGCGTTCCAGGGCTTCATCGTCGGCGACGACGTCTATCAGCAGCGCAACGCGATGATCCAAGCCTGCGAGCAGCCGGGCGAGGGTACGCTGGTGCACCCGACGCTGGGCAGCGTGCAATGCGTGCTGATCGAGTTCTCGACGACCGATCGGCGCGAGCGCGGGCGCATGGTCGAGATCGCGTTCAGCTTCGTGGTCAGCGGGGACATCGTATTTCCGCAGACATCGGCGGCGACCGGCGAGCAGGTCGGAACCCTGGCCGGCGCGCTGAGCCGAGCCTCGGCGGGGGACTTGTCCGCGCAGCTCGGCACGATGCGGATCGTCCCGCAGCAGGCGCGCGCCGGGGTGCCTGCCTTTGGCGCGCTGGCGACCGGTGTCGTCGACGACCCGGCCCGCGCGCTCAACGCCACCAACGGGCTGCAGGGCTATTACGGCCGTTACGCGACCGGCCGGCGCAGCACCATGCTGCCCGCCTCGGCGACGCCGGGCTCCGCACTCGCCGGCTCGATCTCCTCGCGGCAGGACGTGCTCGCCGCGGTCACCAGGCTGACCGGGGTGCTGTAAGAAATGCCGGTGGCGGCCGATTTCGCGCAGGCCGCCGACGATCTCGCCGCCGCGCTGCTGCTGGCGACCAGCGAGCCCGCGGACGCGATCCGCCTCTTATTGCCGCTGACCGATTGGCAGCCGCGCCCCTTGCCGGGCACCGGACCGCTCTGGGCCAACGCGCAGCGGGCCCAGAATGCGCTCGCCTCTAATCTGCGCTGTTCGGCCTGCGCCGCACTGGCGCGCGCCTCCGTCCTCTATCAGCCGGTCAGCTACCAGGACGCGCAGACCGTGCGCCGCCTGGTGTGCGACGCCCTCGATGCGGAGGCGGTGCGCGCGGCGGACGCCGCCCTCGACGCGACCTGGCAGGCATTGCGCAATCTGCGCGCCGCCGTGGCGCTGGACCTCGCAGTGCGCGGCGCCGAGCTCGCGCTGCTCGTCGAGATCGAGACACGCGTCCCGATGCCGTCGCTCGCCGAAGCGTGGACCCTTTACCAGGATACGACGCGCGAGCCGCAGCTCGTGCGCTCGGCCGGGCCGGCGCATCCGCTCTTCATGCCGCTCGAATTCCCGGCACTCGCCCGGTGAGCTTCGCCCATGGCGCCCCACCTCGAGGCGCCCCGCCCGGTGCCGAGGACGTGCTCAAGCTGATCGTCGCCGGCCAGGAGTGGATCGGCTGGCAACGCGTCGCGGTGACCCGCTCGATGGATACCGTGCCGGCGAGCTTCGACATCCAGGTGACCGAGCGCTATCCGTTGACCGCCGATGTCTCGTTCAAGCCGGGCGATCCCTGCCAGGTCAAGATCGGCGGCGACCTGGTGATCACCGGCTACATCGACCGCTATGGGGCCGCCATCAGCGGCAACGATCATACCGTGCGCATCGCCGGGCGCTCGAAGTCGGAGGACCTCGTCGACTGCAGCGCTTTTGTCGGCTCGAAGGAAAAGCCGAGCTTTCAGGTGCTCGCCGGGTCGACTCTGTCGATCGCGCAGGAACTCGCCAAACCGTACGACGTCGAGATCTCCTCGCTCGCCGGGCCCGGTGTCCGGATCCCGCAGTTCAACATCAACCTCGGCGAGACTGCCTGGGAGATCATCGACCGGATTACCCGCTATTCCGAGCTGATCGCCTACGACATGCCGGACGGCTCGGTGGTGCTCGCGCAAGCCGGTTCCGAGAAGATGGCCTCGGGCTTTGCCCAGGGCGAAAACGTCGAGAGCGCCAACGTCAGCTTTTCGCTCGATCAGCGCTTCTCCGAATACGAAGGACATATCCTCGCGACGATGGTGTTCGGCAACGACACCGGCCCCAACGCGCCCGATCTCGGCGAGATCATCCGCGATCCCGGGGTGCCGCGCTTCCGCAAGCGCTACGTGATCAGCGAGCAGACCTTCATGGGCGAGCCGATCGCGACCAAGCGGGCGCGCTGGGAGTGTCAGCGCCGGATCGGCCGCAGCCAGGCGGTCAATATTACCTGCGACTCGTGGCGCGACGCCGGTGGCGCATTGTGGGCGCCCAACCACCTGGCCCCGATCCACCTTCCTGCGCTCAAGCTCGCCGACGTGAACTGGCTGATCGCGCAAATCACCTATGTCCGCGACGAGCAGGGCCAGCACGGGCTCGTGGTCCTGATGCCGCCCTCGGCCTTCGCCGCGGAACCCGTGGGTGATCCGGGGCCGTTGCCGCCGACGGTGGCGGCCGTCGAGGCGTGGAACGCAGCGAGGCGAGGATGAGCGAGCAGACCCTGCAGAACCAGCTCGATCGGCTGCACCGGCGCAGTCTGATGACCGTGGCGCCGATCAAGATCACCGCGACCAACGACGACGACGCGATTCACCGGGTACAGGGCCGCGTCAACGGCACACCCGAGGTAATCGACAATATCGGAGTTATGCAGATCTACGGCCTCGCCTCGCACGCGATGGTCGGAACCGATGCGACCGGGCTCTTCGTCGGCGGACAACGCTCGAATGTCGTCGTCATCGCCACCGGCAACCAGCAATACCGCCTGCGCGGGCTGAAACCGGGCGAGGTCGCCCTCTACACCGACGAGGGCGACTATGTGCGGCTGAACCGCGGCAAGATTGTCGAGATCAAGGCGCAAGAGGAGCTCAAGATCATCACCAAGAAGCTGACCATCGAGGCCGAAGACAAGATCGAGATCAAGACCAAGAAAATCGCGATCGGGCCGGCCGACGGCGACCCCACGGAGATCGATATCCAAGGCAACATCCAGCTCGACGGCAATCTCAACGCGACCGGCAGCATCAACGCGCCGCAGGGTCACGTGGGTTCGTGACCGGCGATATCCGCATCCTCTGGGACAACACCGAAGCGCTCGGCGACTGGGCGCTCGCCGAGGGCGACGTCGAGACCGGCCAGGACCTCGAAACCGCGTGTCTGGTGTCGCTCTTCACCGACAAGCTCGCCACCCCCGATTTCACCCCGACCGATCGCACGACCGACCGCCGCGGCTGGTGGGCCGATCCCTACAACGACCAGCCGCTGGGCTCTAGCCTGTGGCAGCTCGATCGCGCCAAGAAGACCCGCGACACGCTCGGCACCGCGCGGCGCTATGCGCTCGATGCATTGCAATGGCTGATCGATGACGGGATCGCTCGCCAGCTCTTGTGCAACACCTCGTGGATCACGCCGACGATGCTCGGCATTGCGCTGGCGATCATCCGCCCGGACGGCACCGAGACGCGGTTCCGCTTTGGCTGGGCGTGGGCAGGCCTCGCGACCGTGCGCTCGCCGGTCGTGATCAGGAACCCGTTCCCCGAACTGGCCGCCTAGATGCCGTTTGCGCGCCCCAGCCTCACCGCGCTGCGCAACCAGTCGATCCAGGACATCACGACCTCGGGCGTGCCGGGGCTCACCGGGCTATTGCGCAACTCGGTGCTGCGCGTGCTCGCCTGGTGCATGGCCGGGCTCGCCTACAGCGTCTACGGCTATGCCGACTGGATCGCCCGGATGGGCGTCCCGTTCACCGCCGAGGACGAGTTTCTGTTCGCCTGGGCCGCGCTGATCGGGATCTATCCGAAAGAGGCGACCGCCGCGCACGGCCATGCCCGCTTTAGCGGGGATCCAGGCCGCATCTTGCCGATCCTGACACCGCTGCGCCGCCAGGACGGAACACCCTACCAGACGACCGCGGAGGGGATTGTGGACGGCACCGGGGCCGTCGAGGTGCCGATCGCCGCGACGGTGCTCGGCGCCTTTACCGACGCCGACCCGGAGACGCCGATCACTATCGGTTCCTCGGTGCCCGGCATCAACGCCGGCGGGCTCACCGTCGGCTACACGGTCGGCGGCGCCGATCAGGAGAGCAACGAGGCGCTGCGCACGCGTATGCTCGCCAAATACCGCGCGCCGCCGCAGGGCGGGGCGGCCACCGATTACCTGCTGTGGGCGCTCGAGGTGCCGGGCGTCACCCGCGCCTGGGCGGCACCGATGGGGCTGGGGGCGGGCACCGTGATCGTCTATCCGATGTTCGATGGCGCCGAGGCCGAGCATGGCGGGTTCCCGCAGGGAACCGATGGCGTCGCCGCGGCCGAACGGCGCAGCGCACCGCGCGCCGCCGGTGACCAGGCGCTGGTCGCCGATCACATCTTTCCGCTGCAGCCGGTAACCGCACTCGTCCATGCCGTAGCACCCACACCCTTCCCGGTCGACGTGACGCTGCTGGCGCTCGACCCGAACACCGAGGAGATACGCGACGCGATCGTCGCCGCGCTGGAGGACATGTTCCTTACGTTTGGCGAGGTCGGCGGCATCCTCTATCCCTCGCAGTTTTACGAGGCGATCTTGGCGACACCAGGCATTCGTCATTTTACGATGTCAACGCCGGCTTTGCCGATCGAGGCGCCGTTTGGCGCCCTGCCGATCATCGGTGTGCTGACCGTGCTGGCGCCGGAAACCTGATGCCGCTTTTCGCCTTCACGGCGCAGGAATACGCGCAGCAGTTTCAGCGGCTCTTGCCGCGCGGTCGCGTGTGGCATCGCGGCTGGGGCATGGTCCAGGACCAGGTCGTGTTATTGCTGATGCCGACCTGGGTGCGCCTGCATGTCCGCCTCAACGATCTGATCGCCCAGATCTTCCCGTGCACGACGACCGAGCTGTTACCCGAATGGGAGGACACGCTCGGACTCCCCGATCCCTGCACCGGGCCACTGGGGACACTGCAGCAGCGCATGGCCGCAGTGTGCGCGAAGTTCACCGCGCGCGGCGGGCAATCGAAGACTTATTTCATCGCCGTCGCGGCGGCCCTCGGCTTCGAGATCACGATCACCGAGTTTCAGCCGTTTCGCGCCGGCGTCAGCCGGGTCGGCGACGCGCTCTACGGCTACGACTGGATACACACCTGGCGGGTCAACGCCGCGGCCGACACGATCATTTATTTCCGCACCGGGCAGTCGACCGCGGGCGAGCCATTGCGCGCCTGGGGCAATCGGCTGCTCGAATGCGTATTGCAGGCGCTGAAACCGGCCCACACCATCCTGATCTTTAGCTATGGGGACATACCCTGAATGCTGCAGTCGACCGATCAAATCGCCGTTACGCTAACCGCCGTCCAATGGAATCAGGTCCTGGCGGTGCTTGCCAAGGGACCGTGGGATGTCGTGAACCCGCTGATCGGCGCGATCAGCGCGCAGGCATTGGCGCACGACGGCGCCGCCGACCTCCCGACCGAGGCGCCCCATGTACCGCATTGACAACCCGACCGCACTCCCGAGTTTGCCGATTGCCGGGCCGCCGGGAACCCCCGGATTTTTTAGCGAGGGACACCGCCCTACCGGGGTCGAGGCGACCATCGTCGATGCGTGGTGGGCAAATCTTGTCCAAGAGGAGATCCTGACGGTCATCACGCAGGCCGGCCTCACCCCCAACAAAGCGAGCCACACCCAGCTCTTCGAGGCGCTACAGACTTTGTTCATGGGCGGCGGTGCCGCTTTTCTGCCGCTCGCTGGCGGCGAGATGACCGGGTTCCCGCTGCTGCTGGCGCGCTATCCGGAGCTCAATATGGAGGCGGCGCCAAAGGGCTATGTCGACGCGCTCTTCGCCGGGGTGCCGCCGGACATGGCCGGGCTCTATCTGCCGATCACCGGCGGCACGCTCTATCAGCCGGGCGGCGGTTACCCGCTGACGATTCGAACCAATGCGGGGCAACAAGCACGCATCCGATATAACGTCGACGGTCTTGGTCAGTGGAATATGGGTCTTAACGGCAACAACGGTCTCTTCGGGATCAACGACGAGGCGGCGGCGCCCAACACCGCGCGGCTCAGTATCGATCAGGCAGGCCTGGTGCGCGTCTATGAGCACCTGCAGGTCGAGGGCAATGTAACGGCCGAGGGCGTATATGCCCACGGCATAACCGCCGCCGATTTCGGTTTCACGACGACGGGCAATATCGCATTACACGGGTCAATCACCGAACGAGGCGGCGTGCTGACGCTATGGGATCAGCCTTACAATATATATTTCGGGTGCTGGGCCAGCGTTGGCAGATGGAGATTTGGCACGGTCAACCAGGTCGGCGAGCCGCTGTCCGAGTATTTGACGCTATGGCCCGGCGAGGTGCAGATCATTGGAAATTTGGCAGTCACCGGCAATTTGGCAGCGGCCGGCCGCATCGACGGCCAAGTCATCGACATTACCGGCGGCGCGACGTTTCGCAGCGGCGTTTTCATCCTCAGTGGCAACCTCGAAATTGCCGCCGGTAGCCTGGCGGTCGGCAATTATGCGCGGATCGACGGCGGCGCGTCGGTGGCGAACGGTCTTAGTATCCCCAGCGGCAACGTTCAAATTTCCTCCGGCAACCTTAACGTCGGCGGCAATTCATATGCGATTGCCCACATCGATACCTCCGATCGGCGGCTGAAAGAACAGCTCAGCGATTACCGCCGCGGGCTCGAGGCGGTGCGGCAATTCAATCCGCAAAGCTGGCAGTGGCGCGATCGCCTCGCCGCTGAGACAGAGCGCTCTTACGGGCTCGTCGCCGATGACGTCGAGATGGTGGCGCCGGAAATGGTCAGCGAGTTTCAGGACACCAAAGGCATCCATCTGATGCCGCTGATCTGCACCCTGGTCAACGCGGTGCAGGAACTGGCGACCCGGCTCGAAGCACTCGAAACCGCATAATGTTCACCGTCCCCAATCCGCACCTTCACCGCGGCAAGGTCGTCGATAACGGCCATTGTGTCCGCCTCGCGCAAGTTCACGGCAACGCCCCCCATACCTCACATTGGCGCCGCGGGTCCAAGGTGCGCGGCGGAAATGTCGTCCCCGGAACGGTGATCGCCACCTTCAGCCCGGCCGGCCGCTACCAGAACAGAACGGACGGCGCCTCGCACGCCGCCGTCTTTGTCGCCGAGGAGCCCGCGGGCCTGCGGGTGTGGGACCAGTGGCGTGGCCAGCCGGTGCACCAGCGCACGATCCGCTTCCGTGGCGGACAGGGCCGCGCTTCGAACGACGGCGACGCGTTCCATGTCGTCGTCACATGAGGACCCGCCGCCGTCGCACGGATTGACCGGCCTGGCCGAGCGCGTGCTCGGCTACATGGATCGGCCGTGGCGCGCCGTCGCGATCGTCGTGCTGCTGATCCTCTTCGGGCTCGGCTTCGCGGCCTGGGAGGAGCGCGTGCGGCTGTTCGGCTTCCTCGAGGTGCGGCACCCGGCTGCTCTGAAGCTCGGCGAACTGCAGGCCGCCGCGAGCAATCTGTTGATCGTGACCACCGCCGATGTAGTCACGATATGGAGTGTCGATATCGGCGCAAACAGCCAGGAGCTGCTGGTCGCCAAGCAGCGTAACGGACGTTGGGACTTCGGGCCGACACAACTACCGGTCGCCACCGAAACCCTTTCGTCCAGCGACATCGTCAAATTATTCCGCGGGCATCCGATATGCGATGACCCGGCCAACCGCGGTTCGCTGCTCATGAAGCATCTGGCGACGATCGGGATGCATCGGATGTGTGCCGCGCCCGCGCCGCCGGCGCCCGATCTGCTCCTCGGCGTGATCTATCTGGCCTGGCGGACACCGCCCGACCCGCCGATCGAGGAGGCCGCGCTGCATGCCGAGCTGGCGACCGCGTCCGCGATCGTCAGCCGGTAATCCGCCGCTTGCTTCGCGGGGTGCCGCGGCGGTAGAACCGCGGCGGAAGCAACCTCCCTATGGCCCCCCGCTTCGGCGGGGGCTTTTTTTGGCTTCACCCCCAAAATTGCGGAATGCGCTCACCCGATCGCAACGGTGTTGTCGCAACGTTGCGGCCCTCAGCGGGGCTCGGCGGTGCCTCGGCGGCGTTGGTCGACCCGGCGAATCAGCTCGTTGTTTTCGGCCTCGCTCCACTCGTCGTGACCCTTGCCGGTCCGAATTTCGTGGGCCTCGATGAAGTCCTCCGGTTCGACATGATCGGCGAGTGCCGTCCGGTAGGCCGCCTCGTCTTCGCCTTCCGCCGGCGGCCGGAACTTCCAGACCTGCGCCGCGAAGAGGAGACTTTGCAGATCGGGAAACGACATCGGCATCAGCGCAACCTCAGCGGGGATCGACGAGGAGGGATCGCACGTCGACGCCGACGAGATCGGCGAAGGGCACGATCAGGTGCGCCGGCAGCGGGCTGCGCTTCTCGAAATGCTGCCAGCTCCGTAACGGGATCCCGAGCGCTTCGCCGACCTGCGCCTGCGTCAGACCGGCGGCGATGCGCAGATCTCGGACGCGTTGAAAGAGCGCCTGGTTGAACGCCGCCGCATCGTCGGTCATTTCGATCGCTCGATGAGCTGCTCTAAGAGCCATTCGATCTTGCCGAGCCGTTTCTCGATCTCGGTGAGGCGCGTTTTGATCGGATCAAGCTCTAATAGCTCCGCTTCCAACCGGCGGCATTCTTGTTGAGCGTGTTCCAGGTCCGCGCTCTGGGCGCGGCGACGGATGCGCTGCCCGTTGATCGTTCCGACGATTTGAAATCCGCCGGTATCTTTGCGAGCCCAGACGTGGAGGCCCGCGGGACGCGACCGGGATGCTCGTGCCGCTGTCGTGCCACGACTAAGGTGTTTTAACGCGTTTTTGCTCGTTATCTGTGGTTCGCTCTGGTTTGTTTCGGTCATTTTCGCTTCTCGTAAGTCACTGTAAAACTTGTATCAAATCCGCAGAAACCCTGGCGACCCCGGCAGGACTCGAACCTGCGGCCACTCGCTTAGAAGACGTGTGCGACGGTATTTAGATCAATTACTTAGAGGGGCTCGTGCCGCTGTCGTGCCAGGCGTCCAAGAATCCAGCGCACCACCGGCACGCACATAGCATTGCCCAAGGCCCGGTAGCGCGGACCGTCCGCCGCCGGCTTGCCGCGCCATTCGATCGCCGTCCAGCCGTCCGGGAACCCCTGCAGCCGCTCGCACTCCATCGGCGTCAGCCGCCGCACCGCCATCGCTGGGTCGAGCAGTTGCCGCGAGTGCGGGCGGCCTCCCGCGCCTGGGTTGGTGGGTGCCACCTCACTGGCGATGTTCCCGAGCGAGTTGCTGCCCGGCCGAGGATGCGAGCGCACCGTCTCGGCGATGAATTGATGGTCGCTCTGCGGCTTGACCGGGCGCAGCGGCACATCGCCCGCGCTCCAGCCGAGCGTGCCGCGCCCGGCCATGCTGTTCTGCTCGAAGCTGCCGACGATCAGGTTGGTGTCATCCTCGCGCCGCCGCCCGGCGTAGCCCCCGTTGACGCCGCTTTCAGCGCCATGCGTAAGGCTGGCGGCAACTCCTTCCCCCGCCTCTCGGCCCGGCGCAGGATCCCCGCGCAGGCTCGCGGGCTCAAAAAGTACCGCCGCAGCACCTCGCCAGTCGCCAAGACATCCGACAACGAAGAGACGGCGGCGGCGCTGTGGTACTCCGGCAAACTGAGCGTCAAGCACTCGGTAGGCCCACCCATACCCGCATTCCCCCACTGCCCCGAGAAAGGCTCCAAAGTCCCGTCCTGCGTCGCTCGACAGGAGGCCGGGGACATTCTCGAAAACGAACCAGCGGGGGCGCAGGAGGCTAACCACGCGAAGGGCGACGAGGGCCAGGTTGCCGCGGGGGTCGGCCAGTCCGAGACGCTTGCCGGCGACCGAGAAGCTCTGGCAGGGGGATCCGAAGACGACGACGTCCACAGGCTCAACTGCATCCCAATCCACCTTTGTCACATCGCCGAGGTTGGGCACGTCGCCGAAGCGCGCCCGGTAGACGGCGCAGGCGAAGGGGTCGATTTCGGCGCACCAGCGCCAATTGATCCTAGATGTGGCATATTCCGGCGCGCCGATGCCTGAGAACAGCGTGCCGCCTTTCACGAACCGTGCCAGACCTGGCGGATGGCGTCCTCGTGCCCGGCCGGCAACAGATGGGCGTAGCGCTCGACCAGTGCCACCGACGACCAGCCGCCCTCGGCCTTGAGCCGCAGCAAATCGCGATGGGTGGCATAATGCCAGGAGGCCCAGGTGTGCCGAAGATCGTGCGGGTGGAACGCGTCCGATAGACCGGCACGCTTCAAGGCGCCGGCCCAGGCGGTCTTGATCTGTCCGCCATAGCGCCGTTGGTGATCGGCATAGTCGCGGAGCTGCCCGGCGCGGTCCTGCCAGCGAAACACCTTGCCCTCGCGATGCGACAGGTTGGCGAGCGCGGGGACGATTGCCGACGGCAGTTCGACGTTGCGGCGTTTGCCGTTCTTGGTCTTCCAGAAGATCGCGCGCCCGCCTTGCAGATCGACATCGCGCCAATCGAGTTCGAGCGCCTCGGCCATCCGCGCTCCGGTGCCGACCAGGAAGATCAGCAGCGGACGCAGATGGGGCGCTGCGGCGACGATCAGCCGCTCGACCTGACCGGGCAGCAAATAGAGCGTGCGACCGGGTGTCGCCTTTGGCATCGCGAAATAGGGCATGGCGCACCAGCCCTGTCTCTGGGCGTGGTGCAGGATCGCCCGCAACGGCATGATCACCGCGTCGGCGTAGGCCCGCGGGCTCGCGCCCGGACGCAGCATCTTGTTTTTGAGGTCGATCGCGGTCTGTTGATTGACCGTGTTCAGCGGCGGATCGCCGATCGCCAGCAATAGCCGCACGATCCGCGCGTAGTGATTGGCGCTTCTCGGCGCGGCGTTCAGGTAGCTTTCCGCGGCGTCACCGAAGGATCGAGCGCCACGACGTTCCCCGAGCCACTCGGTTTTGAGGAGATCGGCTTCGAGGAGGCGGGCCTCTTCCGTCGCGAGCCGGAAGTTGCCGCTTTGAGCGCGTTGGCGTACCCGCTGCCCGGCGACCGTGCCGACGATCGTGAGCGCGCCGGTGTCCTTGCGGACGACGACCCGGAGACCTGCCGGGCGCTCTTGCTGTCGCTGTAACATTTCGCGGCTTCCTCTCGCAAAGCATCTTCGAGCTGCCGCAACGCGAGCCCGTCGAAATTGATCGTCCGCCCGATCTTCAAGACCTGTATCCGGTGTGCCCGGATGGTCTCACGAAGTTTGCGGGGCGGAACGTGGAGGT
>DATIPA010000239.1:0-3356 GCA_035472475.1 Xanthobacteraceae bacterium
CGAAGGACGAAGGGTCGATTGACCCCTTGGCCGCAGTGACCGATCTGGCGGATCGCTATTCGATCTCCGAAAGAGAGATTTTTGCGCTCCTCACCAAAGAAGCGGACGCCGCGGGCATCAATTATCTCGATTAACCCAGCGACCCGTCCTTTCCTAGATTGATGACAAGAACAAAATAAGAACATCGGTTGAGCGTGGTCAACCGCTATCCTGGTATCCACAGTTGTCCCAGCAGGTTCGATATGGCCGAGGTCACTTATTACGTCGCGCTGCCCTTTGTGGCTTCGGATGACGGCATCTCACCGGGCACGCTGGTGGAGTGCTTCAATTCGAATGCCGCCGTAATGCGAGCCAAAGCGCTCTCTCAGAAGCCAGGATATGTCGGACCACTCGCATTGCGCGCACCGGGTGATCGCGACCAACTATTCCGATTGATTGCGACCAGGCGTTCCGATTGATCGCGACCACCCATTCCGGGCGATCGCGACCAGCCTGTGGATGGGGGTGATAGGCGCCGTTGGGTGATCCGCGAATCGGCATGGGTTCGCTCCTTTTCACAGGGAGCGGGGGCCAATGCCTGGACCGAGATTACCCATGCGCAAGATCCACGACGTGCTGAGGCTGTCCGCCGCCGGCATGTCCAAACGCAAGATCGCCGCCAGCCTCGGGGTGAGCGCGACGGCCGCCGGGGAATGCATCCGGCGGGCGCGGCGCGCGGGCCTGGGCTGGCCGTTGCCGGAAGGTCTGACCGAGGAGACGCTGGAGCTCCGGCTCTACCCACCGCCGACAGTGGCGACCAAGGATCGTCGGCCCCGGCCGGACTGGGCGGCGGTGCATCGCGAGCTGCGCCGGCCAGGGGTGACGCTGCAGCTGTTGTGGGAGGAGCATCGCGCCGTCCACCCCGAGGGCTACGGCTATAGCCGCTTTTGCGAGCTCTATCGCGTCTGGGAGGCGCGGCTGTCGCCGACCATGCGGCAGAGCCACGTCGCCGGCGAGCGCATGTTCGTCGATTACGCCGGCACGACGCTCGAGGTGATCGACGCATCGACCGGCGAGGCGATGACGGCGCAGCTGTTCGTCGCCGTGCTCGGCGCTTCGAATTACACCTATGCCGAGGCCACCTGGACGCAGGGCCTGTCCGACTGGATCGGCTCGCACACGCGCACCTTTGCGTTCATCGATGGGGTCCCGGCGATGGTGGTGTCCGACAATCTGCGCTCGGGCGTCACCAAGGCCTGCTTCTACGAGCCGGCGGTCAACCGCACCTATGCCGAGCTGGCGGCCCACTACAACACCGCCATCGTCCCGGCGCGGCCGTATCGGGCGCGTGACAAGGCTAAAGTCGAGGTTGCGGTTCAAATCGCGACTCGCTTCATCATCGCCAAGCTGCGCAATCGGCAGTTCTTCTCGCTCCCTGCATTGAACGCGGCCGTCGCCGAGCTGATCACGCAGATCAACAACCGCGCGTCGCGCCATCTCGGCGCGAGCCGCCGCGCGCTGTTCGAGGAGCTGGAACGATCGGCCCTCAAGCCGTTGCCGGCCGAGCCGTACGTCTTTGCCGCATGGAAGGAGTGCCGGATCGGGCTCGACTACCACGTCGAGATCGAGAAGCACTACTACTCGGTACCGCACCAGTTGCTGCGCGAGCAAGTTTGGGCGCGCATCACCGCACGCACGGTCGAGGTCTTCCACCATGGCAAGCGGATCGCCGCGCACCTGCGCTCGTCCTCGAACCGCAAGCATACCACGGTGCGCGAACACATGCCGTCGAGCCACCGGCGCTACGCCGACTGGACGCCGGAGCGCATCAGGCGGCAGGCCGGCGCGATCGGCCGCCACGCCTCCGTGCTGGTCGAGATCATCCTGCGGGAGCGCACGCATCCCGAGCAAGGCTTCCGCGCCTGCATCGGCATCCTGCGGCTCGCCAAGACCTATGGCCATGAGCGGCTCGAAGTTGCTTGCAGCCGGGCGCTCGAGATTGGTGCGCGCTCCTACAGCTCGGTCAACTCGATCCTGAAGAACAACCTCGATCGCAAACGGCCTGCAACGCCCGCGGACGGGCCGGCGATAGCGCACGACAACATCCGCGGCCCCACCTACTTCCATTGAGGAGATGACGACTGATGCTCACCCATCCGACCCTTGATCAACTCAGAGCGCTCAGGCTCGACGGTATGGTCCAAGCCTTCATCGAGCTCGAAGCGCAAGAGGAGACCCGCAATCTCGCGCACGCCGAATGGTTGGCGCTGCTGCTCGACCGCGAGGCCGCCGATCGCGGCACCCGGCGCTTCCAGACCCGACTGCGCGCCGCTCGGTTGCGTCACAGCCAAGCAACGGTCGAGGACGTCGACTACCGCACGCCGCGGCGGCTCGACAAGGCGCTGTTCCAGCAGTTGGCCACCTGCCGCTGGATCACCGAGCACCGCGGGTTGCTTGTCACTGGTCCGTGCGGCGTGGGCAAGTCGTGGTTATCCTGCGCGCTGGCGCAGAAGGCTTGCCGCGACGGATACACCGTCCACTACGCGCGTGTGCCCCGCCTGTTCGCCGATTTCGATCTCGCCCACGGTGACGGTCGGTTCACGCGGCTGTTCCGGATGCTGGTCAAGGTCGATCTCCTCGTGCTCGACGATTGGGGACCCGACCGCCTCTCAGCCAGCCAACGGCGCGATCTCATGGAGATCGTCGAGGATCGCCATGGCCGCGGCTCCATCCTCATCACCAGCCAACTTCCTGTGGCAACCTGGCATGAGGTTATCGGAGAGCCCACTCTCGGCGATGCGATACTGGATCGCATCGTCCACAACGCCTACCGGCTTGAGCTCGATGGCCCATCGATGCGCAAGCTCAAAGCCGGCGACGCGACTGAGTTGTCGACGCCGCCCGTGGCGACGATCGCGGCCGAAGGCAAGTCGCCCAAGGGAGCAAAGAAATGAGGCGCAGACCCGTCATCCCGGCCGCCCCCGTGGGCCAACAGGGACCTCCCGCGCGCGCCGCTGCGTCCGCCGTGGGGGCACTCCGCAGCGCGCGCGGGTCCCTCCTGTTGACTACGGGGACGGCCTCCACCGCGCTTGACGTCGCGCACGAACACTGAGATTAGCAAATGCACCTGACGGCGCCGTCACTCTGGTCGCGATCGATCGGAACGGGTGGTCGCGATGCGTCGGAACGAGTGGTCACGATCGTCGGAATGCACAAAAGGAGATGCTGATGCCGATCGAGCGGAAAAGGACGGCGAAGGAATCGGCCGCAAAGAAGCCCGCCAAGCCTCAGCGCAAGTCGGCGTAGGGCATCTGAATTTATTCTTAGGGAATTAAGAGAATATTCATTAGCGAGGACGAGTGTTTGGGAGCAGCGTC